>JAFAUV010000056.1 GCA_019243075.1 Bradyrhizobium sp. | reverse complement strand
CCTTCAGGTCGAACAGGCCGCCAAATCCGCCGATCTCGGCGTCGGCGCCGGGGCGCGCGGTGGCCCTGACCATCGGCTTGATGAGGTCGACCAGACGGTTGCCTGCGTCGATGTCGACGCCCGAATCGGCGTAAGTGAGCCCGTTTTTGCGATCGGCCATGGCCATTTCCAAGTAATCGCGGCTGGTTACGTCGGATTAGGCCGCCACGCAATGGCTCGCAAGGGCGGTTCCCCTATACTATGTAGATAACAACCGACTCAGCCCGCAAGGAGCCGGATTTTCTGCAAAATCAAACCGGTAGCCGGGAAGCGCCGCGTGAGTATTCCAGAGTCGATTCCAAACATCATCACGCTGTGCCGGATCCTTCTGGTCCCGATCATCATCTGGGCCATCGCCTCCAGCCAGATGGAAATCGCGTTCGTGGTTTTCGTCATTGCCGGCATCAGCGATGCGGTCGACGGCTTTCTCGCCAAGCGCTTCAACATGACGAGCGAGCTCGGCGCTCTCCTTGATCCCTTGGCCGATAAGGCGCTGCTGGTATCGATCTACATGGCGCTCGGCATCTGGGGTGCGATCCCGCGCTGGATCGTGATCCTGGTGGTGTCGCGCGACTTCATGATCGTCGCCGCCGTGATCGTCTCATGGCTGTTCGACAAGCCGGTGGCGATGAAGCCGTCGATGGTATCCAAGCTCAACACGGTTGCCCAGGTCGCCTACGCAGCACTCGCGCTCGGCTCTCTCGGCTTCGCTTTCAGCGCCTCGCCCTATGACCTGATCCTGATGGGGCTTGTCGCCGTCCTTACGCTGTCTTCCGTATTCCTTTATCTCGTGGAATGGATACGGCACATGGGCACGATCGAAGCCCGTTGATTTGCGCCGTACGGTTTCCATGTGGAGCAATGGCTTGGCAGGCCGCGTTCATCCCCGTCAATTGGCATTCGCGCTGCCGCATGCGGAAAGCCTGACGCGCGACAATTTCCTGGAAGGACCGGCCAATGCGCCCGGCCTGGCGCTGATCGATGCCTGGCCGGAATGGCCAAGCCGCACCATGCTGCTCGCGGGGCCGGAGGGTTCCGGCAAAAGCCATCTCGCCGCGATCTGGGCGGAACAGGCCGGCGCACGCTCCAGCGGCGCGCAGGCGTTGACGACGGCAAACGTACCGGGCGCGCTCGCCACCGGCGCGCTGGTGGTGGAAGACCTGAAGCCGAACGCGTTCGACGAGCGCGCGCTGTTTCACCTCCTCAATCTCGCGCGCGAAGACCAGGCCTATCTGCTGATCACGGCGCGGATCGCGCCGTCGGCGTTCGAGGTCGAACTGCGCGACCTGCGCTCGCGTCTGCGCGCGATCCCGGTGGTGTCTCTCAAGGAGCCCGACGATCTGCTGTTCCGCGCCCTGATCGTGAAGTTCTGCACCGACCGGCAGCTCACTGTGGATGAAGCCGTCGTCAGCTATCTCTCGACCCGGATCGAGCGCTCCTACGCGGCCGCGCGGGAGGCGGTCGAATGGCTCGACCGCGAGAGCCTGCGCCTTGGCCGGCCGGTGACCCGCGCCCTGGCGGCGGAACTTTTGCGCAAACCCTGATCGGCGGCCTATCTTGACGTCTTCCGGAAGGGGGCCATCATGGCCGGTGGATTGTTATCGCGGTGACACATTGTTTGCGCGCGGCAGCGATAAATGCCGGCTGGGTTGCGCGCTGCCAGATTGGATCGAGTTCTCATGGAATCCGAACAAGCCGTTGTTATTGAAGGTAAAGACCCCCTTCCCGAGACGCTGTCCTCGATTGCCCATAGTCCCGAGCGCTTCATCAATCGGGAGCTGTCCTGGTTGCATTTCAACCGCCGCGTGCTCGAGGAGTCCGTCAACACCGGTCACCCTCTGCTGGAGCGGGTCCGGTTTTTGTCGATATCCGCCAACAATCTCGATGAATTCTTCATGGTCCGCGTCGCCGGCATCAAGGCGCAGGTCCGCGAAGGCATTGCCGAGCGCAGCCCCGACGGCCTCTCTCCGGCCGAGCAGCTTGTTCTGATCAATAATACCGTCTCCAAGCTTGCCAACGACCAGCAGGCGATCTGGCGCGAGCTCCGTCAGGTCCTGGCCGGGGTCGGCATCGTCCTGGTGGACGGACGCGACGTCAGCAAGAGCGAGCGGGGCTGGATCGAGGATCATTTTCTCCACAACATCTTCCCGCTGCTGACGCCGCTGGCGATCGATCCGGCCCACCCCTTCCCGTTCATTCCGAGCCTCGGTTTTACCGTGGCGCTGCACTTGACCCGCGTTTCCGACGGCAAGCCGATGAACGCGCTGATCCGCATGCCCGGCAAGATCGACCGCTTCGTCCGCCTCCCCTCCGGCAAGGACGGGGTGGTGCGGCTGATCACGCTGGAGCAGGCGACCGGGCTCTTCATCGGCCGGCTCTTCCCCGGCTACACCGTCAAGGGCCAGGGCGCCTTCCGCATCATCCGCGACTCCGAAATCGAAATCGAGGAAGAGGCCGAGGACCTCGTGCGCGTGTTCGAGACCGCGCTGAAACGGCGGCGGCGCGGGTCCGTGATCCGGCTCGAGATCGAGGCGACCATGCCGGAGGAGTTGCGCGCCTTCGTGCAGCAGGCGCTCTCGACGACCGACGACGAGATGATCCTGGTCGACGGCGTGCTCGCCATGAACGAGCTGTCGCAACTGACCCGGCTCGACCGGCCCGACCTCGAATTCGCGCCTTACGTGCCGCGCCATCCCGAACGCGTCCGCGACCATGGCGGCGACATCTTTGCCGCGATCCGCCAGAAGGACCTGATCGTCCACCACCCCTACGAATCCTTCGACGTCGTAGTGCAGTTCCTACAGCAGGCGGCGCGCGACCCTGACGTGGTCGCGATCAAGCAGACGCTGTACCGTACCTCCAACAATTCGCCGATCGTGCGCGCGCTGGCGGAAGCCGCCGAAGCCGGCAAATCGGTCACCGCGCTGATCGAGCTCAAGGCGCGCTTCGACGAGGAAGCCAATATCCGCTGGGCGCGCGACCTCGAACGCGCCGGCGTGCAGGTGGTCTACGGCTTCCTCGAACTGAAGACGCACGCCAAGCTCTCGCTGATCGTCCGCCGCGAGGGCGGCAGCCTGACGACCTATGTCCACACCGGCACCGGCAATTATCACCCGGTTACCGCGCGCATCTACACCGACCTCTCCTACTTCACGTCGGATCCGATCATCGGGCGCGACGTCGCGCGGGTGTTCAACTACATCACTGGCTATGCCGAGCCGATCGACATCGAGAGGATGGCGGTATCGCCGTTGACACTGCGCAAGCGCATGATCGAGCACATCCGCGGCGAGACCGGCCATTCCCGCCATGGCCGGCCCGGCGCGATCTGGATGAAGATGAACTCGCTGGTCGACCCCGACATCATCGACGCACTATACGAGGCGTCGCGGGCCGGCGTCTCGATCGAGCTCGTGGTGCGCGGCATCTGCTGCCTGCGGCCCGGACTGCCCGGCCTGTCCGAGAATATCCGCGTCAAATCCGTCATCGGAAGGTTCCTCGAACATGGCCGAATCTATTGTTTCGGGATGGGACAGGGCTTACCCAGCGCCAAAGCTGCTGTGTATATCTCCTCCGCCGACATGATGCCGCGCAACCTCGACCGCCGCGTCGAGGTGCTCTGTCCGCTGCAAAATCCCACGGTGCATCAGCAGGTTCTCGAACAGATCATGGTCGCGAATCTGAAGGACACCGAGCAGAGCTGGCAGTTGTTGCCGGACGGATCGTCAACGCGTATGAAGACCGCGAAAGGCGAGGAGCCTTTCAACCTGCATAATTACTTCATGACGAATCCGAGTCTCTCCGGCCGTGGAAAGTCGCTCAAGGAATCTTCGCCACGCCGCCTCACCCGCCGTAATGAACGCCATCATCCCGCATAAAAGGTCTTTCCGGTGAAGCGGCCGCGCAAGCGTGCCGCCAGCGTCGCGGTCATCGACATCGGTTCGAACTCGGTCCGTCTCGTCGTCTACGAGCAGATGGCACGCAGTCTCGTCTCGGTCTTCAACGAGAAGACGCTCTGCGGCCTGGGCCGCGAGGTGCAGAGCACCGGCCTGCTCGCCCCCGATGCGGTCGACAGGGCGCTGACCTCGCTGAAGCGCTTTCACGCGCTGTGCAAGATCCAGAGGGTCGGCCGCGTCTACGCGATCGCCACCGCCGCCTGCCGCGACGCCGCCAATGGAGCCGACTTCATCGCCAGGGCCGAGCGCATCTGCGCCACCAAGATCGAGATCCTGTCCGGGCCGCGCGAGGCGAAGCTGTCGGCGCTCGGCGTCGTCTCCGGCATTCACAAGCCCGACGGCATCGTCGGCGATCTCGGCGGCGGATCGCTGGAGCTGATCGACGTCCGCGGCCACCAGGTGCGCGGCGGCGTCACCCTGCCGCTCGGAACCCTGGCGCTGCAGGATCTTTCGCACAAATCGCTCAAGCGCGCCGTGCGCATCGTCAAGTCCGAGCTGTCGGAGGTGCCGCGGCTCAACGCCGGCCGCGGCCGCACCTTCTATGCCGTCGGCGGGACCTGGCGCGCGCTCGCGCGCATCCACATCATTCAGAGCGGCTATCCGCTCAAGGTGATGCATGGCTACTCGATCGCAGCCGCCGAGGCGCTCGATTTCGTGCAGCGGCTGCGCAGGCTTGCGGCCACCAATATGCTCGCGGATATCGAAGTGGTAGCCGAAGCGCGGCGGCCGCTGCTCACCTACGCGGCGCTGGTGCTCGAATACATCATCCGCACCGCGCGGCCCAGG
Organism: Bradyrhizobium sp.; assembly: GCA_019243075.1. GTDB lineage: Bacteria > Pseudomonadota > Alphaproteobacteria > Rhizobiales > Xanthobacteraceae > Bradyrhizobium. The sequence goes on along the minus strand of JAFAUV010000056.1, from coordinate 1,775 downwards.
ATCATCACCTTCTCGACCTTCGGCGTGCGGGAGGGCCTGCTGTTCTCCATGCTGCCGGAGGCCGAGCGCAGCAGGGACGGCCTCCTCGGCGCGGCGCAGACCCTGAACGAACTGCTCTCGCGCTCGGCGCGGCACGCCCAGGAGCTGATCGAGTGGACCGACCGCCTGGCGCGCGTCGTGCATCTGCGCGAGAGCGAGGAGGATCGGCGCCTGCGCCACGCTGCCTGTCTGCTTTCCGACATCGGCTGGCGGGTGCATCCCGACCATCGCGGCGAGCAGACGCTGACAACCATCATCGACGGAAATTTCGGCTCGATCAGCCACCAGGGCCGCGCCTTCGTCGGCCTCAGCGTGTTCTTCCGCTATGCGGGCCTGAGCGAGGAAAACCAGCCCCCGCCCGTCATCCAGCAACAGGTCACCGCGCACATGCTGGACCGCGCCAAGGTGCTCGGCGCGGCCTTCCGCGTCGCGCACCTGATCTCGGCGGCGCGGCCCGGCGTGCTGCCGGCGACCCATTTCCGCAGCCAGGGCCGCCAGCTGATGCTGGTCTTCGAGCATCAGATGGTGGATCTCGTCGCCGACCGCGTCGGCAGCCGCTTCAAGCAGCTGGCGCGCCTGCTCGGCCGTTCCGGCTCGATCGTGCGGCGCTGAAGCGCGCGATGATTGTTCGTCGCGCTTTAGCTCCCTTTTCTTGACATGATCTTTCCGGAAAATCGCTTCACACTTTTCGGACCACGCCTCAGTCCACCCGCTGCACCGTTTCCGCCGCGGCCAGTGCGGCGTCATGCGCCTCGTCGCGGAGCTTGCGCGAGCGCCAGATCGAGCCGACGAGCAGTACGACGACGGCACCCAGCACCGACGCCAGCGTCTCGATCACTCCGCCGTCGAGGCTGAAATGCGGCGAGGTGCTAAGGATCGTGGAGGTCGCGGCGATGTCGAGCACGATCCTGCCGTCGAGCAGTTGGTGCAGCCACGGCGTGATCGCCATATCGCTCGCGATCACGTCGCCGGCGATCCAGCCGAGCAGCATGGCGCCCAGCCAGACCAGGGCCGGGAAATGGTCGAGGATCAACATGATCAGCGCGGCGCCGGCAATGATCATGGGAATGGAGATGGCAAGGCCCAGTACCAGGAGCGAAAGCTGGCCGTTGGCGGCGGCGGCCACCGCGATCACGTTGTCGAGGCTCATGATGATGTCGGCGATGACGACGATGCGCACCGCGTGCCACAGCGTGGTACCGGCGGCGATCTCGTCGTTCTCGTCTTCCGGCACCAGCAGTCGGGCGGCGATCACGATCAGCGCGAGGCCGCCGACCAGCTTCAGGTAAGGCAACGACATCAGCGTCGCGACGATGCCGGTGAAGGCGATCAGGAGCACCACGGCGATGCCGGCGCCGATGATCATGCCCCAGAGCCGGTGCCGCCCGTGCAGGCCGCGGCAGGCCATGGCGATCACGAGCGCATTGTCGCCCGACAACAGCACGTTGATCCAGATGATCTTGCCGACCGCAAGCCAGAACGAAGGCTGCTGCAGGTCGGCCTGGAACTGCGTGAAGAACGCGCCGATATTGCCGGGTTCGAAAATCTGCAGCAGCGAGTTCAAGCCTGTCTACCCCCGATCATCGGCCGCGCCGCTGCTCGCTCAGCCAGCTCAGCCGACGATCTCGTTGCCGGCGAAGAACTGCGCGATCTCGATCGCGGCGGTCTCCGGCGCGTCCGAACCGTGGACCGAATTCTCGCCGATCGACTGCGCATGCAGCTTGCGGATGGTGCCG
>JAFAUV010000407.1 GCA_019243075.1 Bradyrhizobium sp. | reverse complement strand
CCGAAGTGATCGAGGTCGCCCGCGCCAAGGGAATCGCCTTGCCCGCCGACGCGCTCGGCCGCACCATCGATTTCATCGGCCATACCCCGCCCGCCATGAAGGCTTCGATGGCGCTCGATCTCGAGCGCGGCAACCGCCTCGAGCTGCCCTGGCTCTCCGGCAAGGTGGTCGAGCTCGGCCGCGAGCTCAGCGTGCCGACGCCGACGCACGACATCCTCTACGCGCTGCTGAAGCCGTTCATCATGGGCACGCCGGCGTAGGCTTCGCCCGAGGCGATCCGGGCATCCGCATGCCGTACCGCCTCTGAAGCCAAACAGAGCTATCGCCCGACCTGGCCGCGGTGGCGGAGGAAATGGTCGGCGAGCACGCAGGCCATCATGGCTTCGCCGACGGGCACGGCGCGGATGCCGACGCAGGGGTCGTGGCGGCCCCTGGTGAGGATGTCGGTCTCGCCGCCCTTGCGATCGACGGTTCGGCGGGGGTTAAGGATCGACGAGGTCGGCTTCACCGCAAAGCGCGCCACCACCGGCTGTCCCGTGGAGATGCCGCCCAAAATGCCGCCGGCCTGGTTGGACAGGAATTTTGCGCCCTGGTTGCCCATCCGCATCTCGTCGGAATTTTCCTCGCCCGAAAGCTCCGCCGCGGCAAAGCCGGCCCCGATCTCGACGCCTTTCACCGCATTGATGCTCATGAAGGCGGCCGCGAGGTCGGCATCGAGCTTGGCATAGATCGGCGCGCCGAGCCCTGCCGGCACGCCCTCGGCGACGATCTCGAGCACCGCCCCGATCGACGAGCCGCTCTTGCGGATGCCGTCGAGATATTCCTCGAAGAAAGCGGCCTTGTCCTTGTCGGGACAGAAGAACGGATTTTTGCCGGTCTCCTCCCAATCCCATTTGTCGCGGTCGATCCTGTGCGGTCCGATCTGCACCAGCGCGCCGCGCACGGTTACTTCGGGCAGGATCTTTCGCGCGATGGCGCCGGCGGCAACCCGCATCGCGGTCTCGCGCGCGGATGAGCGGCCGCCGCCGCGGTAGTCGCGCAGCCCGTATTTGGCCTCATAGGTAAAGTCGGCGTGCCCGGGACGAAACTTGTCCTTGATGTCGGAATAGTCCTTGGAGCGCTGGTCGGTGTTCTCGATCAGGAGGCCGATCGGGGTGCCCGTGGTCACCTGCATGGCGGTTTCGGGATGCGCCATCACGCCGGACAGAATCTTCACCCTGTCCGGCTCCTGCCGCTGGGTGGTGAAGCGCGACTGCCCCGGCCGACGGCGATCGAGGTCGCGCTGGATATCGGCCTCGGTGAGCGGGATCAGCGGCGGGCAGCCATCGACCACGCAACCGATCGCGACCCCATGGCTCTCGCCAAAGGTGGTGACGCGGAACAGGTGGCCGAAGGTGTTGTGGGACATGCCGTGTCGTAACGCGCGGGCGCACGGCGGTCAAACGTTGGGGCATCGCTCCGGGCGGGCGAAAGCGCGAACCCGGATGGCGGGACGACGAGTTTAACTATATTTCTTCAGCCCATCGCCGCTGAACACATAGACCGCGCCCTGCGCGATCGGCAGATCGGCCGCGCTTTCCGGCGTCTCGAAGCCCAGCGCCACCATCAGCGCCCTCGCCGTCCCGCCATGGGCGACCACGACGGTGTCGCCCGTGAGCCCGCCATACCACTCGCTCACGCGCTGCTGCACGGCGGCGTAGGTCTCGCCGCCTTCGGGTGCCACCCGCCATTTGTCGGCAAGGCGGCGGGCAAAGAAAACGGGATCGGCGGCCTGCATTTCCGCAAGCGTGAACCCCTCCCATTTGCCGTAGCCGATCTCGCGCAGGCGATCGTCGACCGCATAGTCCCGTGCCGGCAAGTGCAGCGTGCCGCGCACCAGTTCCATGGTCGTGCGTGCGCGGTTCAGCGGGCTCGACAGGAATGTGAGCTTCGATGGGTTGCGGCCGCCTCTCGCCAGGAGATCGGCCAGGATGTGGCCAGCCTGCACCGCTTGTCTCTGGCCAAGCTCGTTGAGCGCGGTGTCCCGGGTGCCCTGCAGCCGGCCATCGGCATTCCACCGGGTCTCACCGTGACGAATATAGTAGATCACCGGTGAGGCCATCGGACGCGCCGGCTATTCCTTCGCCAGCGTGATGTCCGGTGCGTCGGGACGTTTCATGCCGACCACGTGATAGCCGGAATCGACGTGATGCACCTCGCCGGTAACGCCGCGCGACAGGTCGGAGAGCAGATAGAGCGCGCTGTCGCCGACTTCCTCGATCGAAACCGTGCGGCGCATCGGCGCATTGTATTCGTTCCACTTCAGAATGTAGCGGAAGTCGCCGATGCCGGAGGCGGCGAGCGTCCTGATGGGACCGGCCGAGAGCGCGTTGACGCGGATGTTCTTCTCGCCGAGATCGGCGGCAAGATAGCGCACGCTGGCCTCGAGCGCGGCCTTTGCCACCCCCATCACATTGTAATGCGGCATCCACTTTTCAGCGCCATAATAGGTCAGTGTCAGGATCGAGCCGCCGTCGCTCAGAAGCATCTCAGCCCGCTGCGCAATCGCCGTCAGCGAGTAGCAGGAGATCAGCATGGTCGTCGAAAAATTCTCGGCCGTGGTTTCGAGATAGCGGCCGTCGAGCTGCTCCTTGTCGGAAAACGCGATGGCGTGCACGACGAAATCGATCTTGCCCCACTTCTCCTTGAGTACAGCGAACACGGCGTCGATGGTCGCAGGCTCGGTGACGTCGCAATGGCCGAGCAGAAGCCCGTCCAGCTCCTTTGCCAGCGGCTCGACGCGCTTCTTCAGCGCCTCGCCCTGCCAGGTCAGCGCGATCCGTGCCCCGGCCGCATGGCAGGCCTTTGCGATGCCCCAGGCGATCGAGCGGTGATTGGCAACGCCGAGCACGACCCCGCGCTTTCCCTGCATCAGTCCTGAAATCTGCGCCATTGTCGTCCACCCAACTTGAGCAAGGTTGGGTACACCAGCGCCCTTACAGGGTACAGCCTTTAATCGGCGCTGCCTCGCGGCCGTTGAGCCCGATCTCGGCCGGCGGAATAGGCAGCCGGATCGAGTGTTATGCTTGATGTCAGCTTTTACCGAGCAGAGTTTGCATGAGCGGGTTTCGCCAGAGCGTTGAAGCCATGATCCCGGCGCTGCGCCGCTATGCGCGCGCCTTGGCACGCGATGCCGACATCGCCGACGACCTGGTGCAGGACACGCTCGTGCGTGCGCTGCGCTCGGAGCGGCTGTTTCTCGGCGGCGACATCAGGAGCTGGCTCTATACGATCCTGACCAATCTGAACAAGAACCGGCGCCGCTCGCTCGCGCGCCGGCCGCAATTCATGCCGCTCCACGACAACAATCCGGATGCCAGCGGCACCGAGGCCGAGGGCCGCGACATCGCGCGCGCGCTCGCGACCTTGGTGGAGGAACAGCGCGCGGTCTTGCTGCTGGTCATGCTGGAGGGCCTGAGCTATCGGGAGGTCGCCGACATTCAGGGCGTGCCGATCGGCACCGTCATGTCCCGCCTGGCGCGGGCGCGGGCCCATGTGAAGGCTGCCCTCGAAGGCGAGCGCCCGGCGCTGCGGCGTGTGAAGTAGCCGATGGCGGCAAGACTCATGCATAGAGATTTTAAGATCCGAGGTGGACAGAGACGACGACAATGACCGACCCGAAAATTTCCGTCACCGAGGACGAGCTTCACGCTTATGTCGACAATGAGCTGCCGGCGGAGCGCCGCGGCGATGTCGAGGCGTGGCTCGCGGCGCATCCTGACGATGCCGAGCGGGTAGCATCGTGGCGCGCGATGGCGCAGGCCCTGCACGCGCGATACGATGGCGTCGCCAACGAGCCGGTGCCGAAGCGGCTCGAACTGGAGCGGCTGGCGCAACCGCCGCGCAAATGGCTCTATGGCACGATCGCCGCCTCCTTGCTCGCCTTCGTCGCCGGCGGCGGCGCCGGCTGGATCGCGCATGGCGCGGCAGCATCGCCCTCCACCTTCCAGAGCTTTACGGCGGATGCGCTGGACGCGCACCGGCTCTATGTCGTCGAGGTCCGCCATCCGGTCGAGGTCCCCGGCAGCGAGCGCGCGCACCTGCAGGCCTGGCTGACCAAGCGCTGCGGCTGGGATGTGTTCGCGCCCGAGCTTGGCTCGACCGGGCTGAAGCTTGTCGGCGGCCGGCTGCTGCCCGGCCCCACCGGGCCGGCCTCGTTCCTGATGTATGAGAGTCCCTCCGGCGAACGCTTCACGGTCTATACCGCCAAGGCTTCAACCGATAAGGCGTCCGCGGAGACGACGCAGATGCGCTTCACCAGCGAGGCCAACAACGGCGCCCTGTTCTGGGCCGATCGCGGCGTCGGCTATGTGGTCTCCGGCACGGCCGACCGGGATCGCCTGACCCAGGTCGCGCGGATGGTTTACGACCAGACGGAGAAGAACGGCGGTTGAGCCCAAGGGTGGGCCACGCCACGAGGCGCAACGCCTGTCATCGGCATCCGCGCCACCATCTTAAACCATGCTTAAGCACGATCCGATGCCGTTGCCCGGCTGCGAACGGCAAGCGCTACAATATGGCGTCGATCGCGACGGGATGGGCCGAACTTTGGTCGGCGAAAAGGTCACCGACAATGTCCCAATAGGTCACCGTGGGTGTCCCAATTCGGACATTGAAAATCTGGAATCAAGTCATGGGTGCGTCTCATTATCGCACCGGAAGGTCACGAAAAAATGAGGAGCGTTCGATCCGCCGATCGACGCACGCGGCCTCGAGCTGGGGTTTTGTACCGCGCTGGTCCCCCTCTCGAGGCCGCACCCGTTTCCGGCCCGAAAGGGGGCCCGAAACCAGACACGAACTGGCTTCACTCGGTTTCAGTCAGGTGAGATCGCTTCGAGGATTGTAGGGGTGTCCGTCGCGCCACTTCTGCATCAACGACTCCAGGTCGGAGTCGTTCCCGTCCGGTAGCATGATACGCGTGCTGACGAACAAATCGCCCGTGGTCCCGCCCTGCTTCGGCAACCCCTTGCCCTTCAACCGGAAGGTCCGGCCGCTGGAGGTGTTCTTGGGGATCGAGAGTTCCACCACTCCGCCCAGTGTCGGCACTCGGACCTTGCCGCCGAGGACCGCCTCATAGAGCGTGATCGGCAGGTCGAGCCGGATGTCCGAGCCATCGACCCTGAAGAAGGGGTGCGGGGCAATGTGGACGGTGATCAAGAGATCGCCCGGCGGATGGCCCTGCGCGGTCTCGCCTTGGCCTCTGAGCCGGATCTGCTGACCGTCGGCGACGCCGGCGGGAATCCTGACATTGAGCTCCTTGCCGGTCGGCAGCCGGACGCGCTTCTCGCCGCCCTTGACCGCCTCCTCCAGCGACACCGTCATGGCGACGGAGACGTCGAGGTCGAGGCCGATGCCACCGGTGTCGAAATCGAACGAACTCGCGCGGCCACCGCCGCCGCGCGCACCGCCACGGCCGGCATTGGCGAACATGCTGTTGAGGATGTCCTCGAAGGCGCCGCCACCCATGCCGCCGGGTCCCCCGCCACCGGTGCGGAAGGTATAGCTCTCGAATCCGGGTCCGCCGGCACGGCCGCCGGCGCCGCCTCCCGGAAAACCGGTGAAGCGCGGCTTGCCCTCCGCATCGATCTCGCCCCGATCGAACTGCTTGCGCTTCTCCTCGTCGCCGAGGATCTCGTTGGCTGCATTGATTTCGGAGAAACGCGCAGCCGCCTTCGGATCGTTCTTGTTACTGTCGGGGTGATGTTTCTTGGCGAGTTTGCGATAGGCGCTCTTGATCGCCGCGGCACTGGCGCCCCGCGGCACCCCCAAGACCTCATAGGGGTCGCGCATCCGTCACGTCTCCTTCAGGGAAAATCAGATCATAAACCAAGGGCAGCCCGCCCGCTTTTGGTTTCATTTGGGGTGCCCGTTGTATTTTTGCAACGGGGCCAAGCGCGTCAACTCTGCTGCCACGGCTTCAGCGTATGGATTTCCCAATGGCCATTGGCGCTCTTGCAGCCGGCGCCCTGCAGCCAGCTTTCAGACTTGCCATTGACGTAGCTCGCCAGGAAGCCCCGGCAGATGCGGCCATCGTCGCCGGAATACGCCTGCGCGATCGGCGTCACCGAACCCCGCGCGCCGGTCTCGGGGTTCTGCCAGGGCTGGCTGGAATCCTTGTCGCCCCTGGTCAGCACGTCGGAGGCGGCATTGCGGGCGAAGGCGAGGTCGCTTTCGGTAGGCGCCGCCTGCATATGTTTGAGCGAGCCCGTCACCTCGCTGTCGCCCATCCTGGCGAAGGCATCGGAGCCGCGCGAGAAGCTGCAGCCGCCGGCGGACAGGCCGATCAGAATCACTGTAACCGCGGTCCCCCTGGGCGCGATCGCCGATAGGCCAACGCGCCTCCATGGCCTATATAGGGCTAGGCTCAACGGCGCGTTTCGGGACGCGGGCGGATGCAATTCGGACCCCTGGCATGACGGACACGACCTTCATCAAACACCCCGCACCCTTAATATCTGGTGATTTTACCGCAGCCCAGGAACCGTTCGCCCTGTTCACGGAATGGTTCGAGGAGGCCTGCAAGGCCGAGCCCAACGATCCCAACGCCATGGCGCTCGCCACCGTGGACGCCGACGGCCTGCCTGACCTGCGCATGGTGCTGATGAAAGGCTACGACGTGCAGGGCTTCGTGTTCTACAGCCATGTTGCGAGCCAGAAGGGCCGCGAACTCGCCGCAAATCCTAAGGCCGGTTTACTGTTTCACTGGAAATCGCTGCGGCGGCAGGTGCGCATCCGCGGCAACGTGTCGCCGGTCACCGAGGCGGAGGCGGATGCGTATTTCGCGACACGCCCGAGGCAGGCGCAGATCGGCGCCTGGGCCTCGAAGCAATCGCAGCCGCTCGAGAGCCGCTTTGCCTTCGAGCAGGCGATCGCCAAGGTCGCGGCAAAATACCTGGTCGGCGAGGTGCCGCGGCCGCCGGGCTGGAGCGGCTGGCGCATCACCCCGCTCCGCATCGAGTTCTGGCACGACCGCCCGTTCCGCCTGCACGACCGCATCGAATTTCGTCGCGATACGCCGCAGACGGCGTGGAGCAAGACGCGGCTATATCCATGACGTCATCCCCGGACGCGTCGAAGAGGCGAACCCGGAACTTCGAGATTCCGGGTTCGATGCTGCGCATCAGCCCGGAATGACGGAAAGCAGAGACCATCATGCCGAACATCAACGCGCCACGGCGCACCCTGCTTCTGACCGGCGCCAGCCGCGGCATCGGGCATGCGACCGTCATCCGCTTTTCGAGCGCCGGCTGGCGCGTCATCACCTGCTCGCGGCATCCATTCCCGGAAGATTGCCCGTGGGATGCCGGGCCCGAGGATCACATCCAGGTCGACCTCGCCGACTCCGCCGACACCGCGCGGGCGATCGGTGAAATCCGCAGACGGCTGGAAGGCGGCACGCTCAATGCGCTGGTCAACAACGCTGCGATTTCGCCGAAAGGGGACGGCGGCGCGCGGCTCGGCACCATGAACACCGACCTCGACACCTGGAGCCATGTGTTCCGCGTCAACTTCTTCGCACCGATCATGATCGCGCGCGGACTGATCGACGAATTGAAGGCGGTGAAAGGATCGGTGGTCAACGTCACCTCGATCGCGGGCTCGCGCGTGCATCCGTTTGCGGGTGCGGCCTACGCCACTTCGAAAGCCGCGCTCGCCGCGCTCACCCGGGAAATGGCCTACGACTTCGGCCGCGTCGGCGTGCGCGTCAACGCGATCGCGCCGGGCGAGATCGACACGTCGATTCTTTCACCGGGCACCGAGAAGATCGTCGAGCAGCAGATCCCGATGCACCGGCTCGGCACGCCGGACGAGGTGGCGCGGATCATCTATGTGCTATGTACGGAGACCGGCTCCTACGTGAACGGCGCGGAGATTCACATCAACGGCGGGCAGCACGTTTAACGGTCCTCGTCATGGCGCTCCACAACACCGTCCTTTGATCCCGGCATGCTGGCGCCGATGCTGATCGCCCTCTATGCTTCGTTCAGCACCGGGGGCGACCGTGATGAGGAGCTTGTGATGGGACGCTTCGCCTCCACCGCCGAGCTTTACGCGCAATTCCGTCCGCCCTACCCGGCCGAATTCTTCCGCACCGTCGCGCGGAAGCTGAAGCTCACGAAGCAGCACTCGCTGATCGACCTCGGCACCGGACCCGGGCTGCTTGCGCTCGGCTTCGCGCCCCATGTCGGCGCCGTGACGGCGGTCGATCCGGAGCCGGCGATGCTGGCGGCGGCGCGAGCCGCGGTGGCGCGCAGCGGATACGAGGTGCGCCTGATCGAAGGGCGCGCCGAGGACCTGGCGAGCGACATCGGCCCCTTCGATCTCGTCACGATCGGCCGCGCCCTGCACTGGATGGACCGCGCCGTCTTTGGCCCGCTGTTCACCCGGCTGATCGCCCCCGGCGGGGCGCTCGTCATCTGCGGCTCCTCCTCGGCCCGCGACCACAGCAATCCCTGGCTCGACTCCTACGACTCCGCCCGGCGCGCCTGGTCGGACGAAATGCTGTGGTCGCAGCGCGGCAAGGGCGAAGAGACGCAGCGGGAGCTGGTCGCGGTGCTGGAACGACTCGGTTTCAGCGTGGCCGACGTGATCAGGGTGAAGACAACACACGAGGTCAGCATCAGCGACCTCGCGCAGCGCGTGCTGACCTTCTCCTCATCCTCGCCCGCAGTGCTTGGCGACAGGGTCGATGCTCTGCTGGCCGATGTCGAGGCGCGGCTTTTGCCATTCAGCCGCGACGGCCGAATCACCGAAACGCTGGTTTCGACGGCAGATGTGATCCGGCGCTAGATCAGCCCGCGTAAAATCTGCGCGGCCTGCCAGCGCAACCGCAGCGCCTCGGAATTGAAGGCGCCGGAGCACTCCTCCTCGCGCTCGCCGTCCTGCAGCGCTGCGCCGCAATGCCGGCAGACGCGCGCCGAAATCGGCGCCGCCCTCGCTATGGCACTGCGTTCCCGATAGCGCGAGAGATCGACGACGTTGCGGGATGAAATTATGGGTTTCTCAACCATTGCTGCCCTCGTGACCAGGTCGCGAATTTCTCTCGCGCCCCGGCGTGTTGTTGAGCCCGATCTCTCGTGCGGAAATCCGCGCCCGCTTTCCGCAGATCAGCCCATGGCAAACGTTATCGCAGAGAAGTTTCGCCCAAACGTTCAGCGCAACGCTCAAATTTTACCGGAGAGATCGAGGCAGGCGCTTCGAGCATCGCCGCAAGGCTTCGGTAACGATTGCGGCAGCAGCCATCTTTTCCAGCAGCCGGATGATGTCTGGGCCGCGAGCTAGAGCCATTTCTTCAGCTTGAAGACGTAATAAGGCACCACCGCCGCGGCGATCATGGCGAGGATGGCGACGGGATAGCCGTGCGGCCATTCGAGCTCGGGCATGTCCTTGAAGTTCATGCCGTAGATCGAGGCGATCAGGGTCGGCGGCATCAAGACCACCGCCATGACCGAGAACAGCTTGATGATGTTGTTCTGCTCGAGATTGACCACGCCGAGCATCGCGTCGAGCACGAAGGTGATCTTGTTGGAGAGATAGGAGGCGTGGTCGGTCAACGAAGCCACGTCGCGCTGCATGGTCTTGAGCTGCTCGCGCATGTCCTTGCTCCATTTGACGCCTTCCATCACCGCCGACATGAAGGTGACGATGCGGCCGATCGATACCAGGCTCTCGCGCACCTTCGACGTCAGGTCGCCCTTGCGGCCGATCGCGATCAGGATCTGGGAATAGCGCCTGGCATTGCCGTGACGCTCGCTCTCCGGCTCGAAGATGTCGTGGGAGACGGTGTCCACGTCGGCGCCGATGCGCTCCAGAATGTCGGCGCAGCGGTCGATCACGGCATCCAGCAACTCCATCAGAACCATCTCGCCGGTCAAACCGGGCGAGCAGGAACGGCCGAGCTTGTACTCGACCACCGCGAACGGTTTGGGCTCGTCATAGCGCACCGTCACCAGCCGGTGGCCGGCGAGAATGAAGGTCACGGCCGTGGTCTTCGGCGTGTCGGTATCGGACTGACACATCAAGGTCGCGGTCATGTAGCGCGCACCGTTCTCGATATAGAGACGGCTCGAGATCTCGATCTCCTGCATGTCTTCGCGCGTCGGCACCGCGATGCCGGCAAGTTTTTCGACCGCCTTGTCCTCGGGCTGCGTGGGATTGACCAGATCGATCCAGACCGCGTTGTCCGGCAACGCAGCGAGATCGCCGACGGAAGCCTTCTTGAGGGAGGATTCCTGGGGAACAAAGACGGACAGCATGAGATACTCCGGACGGCACTGGAATTAGCCAAGATCGCACAGCCCAATTCTGGCAAGTACCTGCTGACGGCCTATTAACCCGCCCTTGGTATTTGTGGCGCCCAGGCCGCTGTATCGCGGCACGGTCTTTGGGCGATTCAGGCAGATTTGCCCAAGAATCGGCCGAAATCGATACCCCTTGCGGCAAAAAAGCCACAACGTCGGGCGCGCGACACGCCTTGGCCTTCTAAGTTCTGGAATTAGGATCCGTTTCGACGATAATAAGGAAATAGCTGAATCATGGCGCTCGGGGCCCAGGATTTGCTTGGGGAACGCCGGAATTCGATCGGAAGTGCATCATGCCGTCGCTAAAGGTGAAACTGGCCGTCCTGGCCGCCGGCTTGTTGTTGTCGGGCTGCATGCAGTCGACGACTTACGAAGCGACCAACACCACGGCTTTCAAGCCGCGCGACAAGGAATATCTGGCGAAGATCCGCTACACCAACGTGCCGGTCGCCGAACCCTTCCGCCGCGCCATTGTCGACTATCACCGCAAGGAAGCGCCAGGCTCAATCTTGGTGGATTCCGATAACCATTACCTCTATTACGTCATGGATGGCGGCAAGGCGATCCGCTATGGCATCACCGTCGGCGAAGAAGCCATGGCCTGGTCGGGCATCGCCAAGATCGGCGCCATGACCGAGTGGCCCCCGTGGCATCCGACCAAGAGCGAGATCGAGCGCCTCGGCGTGCCCACCTTCGTGGCGCCGGGACCCGACAATCCGATGGGCTCGCGCGCGATGTATCTCTATGCCAACGGCAAGGATACGCTGTTCCGGATACATGGCACCAACCAGCCCGAATATATCGGTGCCTCGATCTCCTCCGGCTGTATCCGCCTGACCAACGAGGACGCGATCGACCTGTTCAACCGGGTGAAGATCGGCACCATCGTGGTGGTGCTCGAGCCGCATCATGGCGATTCGCCCTTTAACTCGCAGATGGCGCTGCAGGGCGGCGGCAGTCCGATGTTCAATTTCCAATAATCGAGTCTTTGCTCGATCTCAGAAAGCGCCGGTTCGCCGGCGCTTTTTTGTTGGCTTGGAGGCCGTCCCAGTCGCCGACGGTGGATCGGCATCCGGCTTGTCGTCCGCCTTGTCATCCGGCTTGGCCTCCGACTTGTCGCCCGGCTTGCCTTCCGTCTCGGCCGCGGCCGGCTTTGCCGCATCGCCCTTGTCGCCCTCGGACTTCGCGGCGACCTCGCGCGGCGGCGCATCCTCGGGGCGCTCGGCCGGCATCAGGGGCGCGACCTGCGGCAAGGGATCGTAGATCTCCCAGTGGCAGAGCTTGAACTTGTTCTGGTGCTCCATCAGGTCGAGATGGATGTGCTCCTCGTGATAGCCATCCGAGCCGGGTCCGAGCACCGTGACGAAGCGCGCACACACCGACTGCAGCACGGCCTCGCGGGTCTCGCGCGCCACATGCGGATCGGTCAGCGTGATCGAGCTGCCGTCGGCAAGCTTGAAGGCGCGCACGTCGAGGGCGTTGGCGCGGCCATGCTCGGACAAATGCGCGCCGGGAACGCGGTTGAACCCGCGGCATTCATAAGAATCGAAATTGTCGAGCGTGGTGATCTCGCTGCCAAGCTTTTGCGTCAGCGGCGCGACGTCGGTGCGCACCCAGTCGGCGATCGCCGATGCCATCGCGCAGCGCAGCGTCGCCGCCGGCGTCACCGCGACACGGTGCTTGTCCGGCAGCATGATCGCCTCCAGCCGCACCAGGTCGGTGCCGCCGCAGCCGCCGGGGCCCTTGATGTCGGGAATGCTGGGCGCAATCGCGATGTCGTCGCTGAGCGCAAGCCGGCAGGCCGAAGGCTGGGGCGTGGCCGGGGCCGGCGAGTCCACGGGCGCTGCCTGTTCGGAGGGCTTGTCCTGGTCGGCCGGCTGGGCGGCAGCCGGCCGATGATCGTCATCAGCCGAGGGCGCCTCGGCCGGTCGCGGCCTCGGCAACGGGATCTTCGCCGCATGTACCGTTCCCCACAGCTTTGCCGGGCCGTCGTCGATAAGGTAGAGCGGCTTGGCGGCCGCGGCGGGTCCCGCTTGCATGCCAAGGAGAAGCAATGCGGTCAGGCCGCTGACCATGGCGGCCCCGGCGCGCCGGATGTCGCCATCTGGCCATTTGCGATGTCCGTTCTCCGCGATAAGGTCCATTGCAATTCCAAGAGCGACCGTGCGGCCGTCGGTTTCCCGACGCGGCGCGGCGCAGGCAAATAACATTCTCAGGAGGGAATTCGGATGCTTGGTTTGATGCAAGATTGGCCCTTGCTCTGTCACCGGATTATCGAGCATGCGGCGAAGTATCACGGCAGCCAGGAGATCGTCACCCGCTCGGTCGAGGGCCCCATTGTCCGCACCAATTACGCCGAAATTCACAAGCGCGCGCTGAAAGTTTCGCAGATGCTGCGGCACGACGGCGTCAAGCTCGGCGACCGCATCGCCACCATCGCCTGGAACACTGCCCGCCATCTCGAATGCTGGTACGGCATCATGGGCATCGGCGCGATCTGCCACACCGTCAATCCCCGGCTTTTTCCCGACCAGATCGCCTGGATCATCAACCACGCCGAAGACCGGGTGGTTCTGACCGACCTCACCTTCGTTCCGGTCCTGGAGAAACTCGCCGACAAGCTGGCGAGCGTGGAACGCTTCATCGTGCTGACCGACAGCGAGCACATGCCGCAGACGACGCTGAAAAACGCCGTTGCCTATGAGGAATGGCTGAAGCAGGCCAGCGGCGATTTCGCCTGGAAGGATTTTGACGAAAACACCGCCGCCGCCATGTGCTACACCTCGGGCACGACGG
>JAFAUV010000345.1 GCA_019243075.1 Bradyrhizobium sp. | reverse complement strand
ATTTCCTAGCGCTTCCTTACGACGCTCTCCGTAATAATTCGGTCAGCACACGCGGAAAGATCGCGAATTCTCCACCGGACTGAGTGATCGGAACGAGGAACAATCCTTGATTGTGTCCGGGCGCTAGCCGAGCGGCGGCCGCCCATGCTTTGATGGCGATCATCCAAAGAAGACGGCCGGGTGAGCGGCCAGAGAAAAATCGGGAGCGATCAATGTCGAAATACAGGGTGGTGACGCCGAAAGGCGCAAGCTTCACGGTGGCCGGCGGCGGTTACGCCTATGAGAAGGAGGCGCTCGATCCGATCGGGGCCGAAATTGTCGAGGCCCCGACCAGCGAGGCCGAATTCATCGCCGCCGCAAAGGACGCCGATGCCATCTATGCCAAGGGCATGCCGATCACCAAAGCGATCATCGACGCGCTCGAGAACTGCAAGGTGATCACGCTCGGCAGCGTCGGCGTCGATTCCGTCGATGTGAAGGCCGCGACCGCGCGCGGCATTCCCGTCACCAACATTCCCGACACTTTCATCGAAGAAGTCGCCGACCACGCCATGATGCTGCTGCTCGCCGGCTTCCGCCGGCTGATCGAGCAGGACAAGATGGTGCGCGAGGGCCGCTGGTCCGAG
The DNA here is from genome assembly GCA_019243075.1 of Bradyrhizobium sp. Classification (GTDB taxonomy): domain Bacteria; phylum Pseudomonadota; class Alphaproteobacteria; order Rhizobiales; family Xanthobacteraceae; genus Bradyrhizobium. The sequence continues at coordinate 18,525 of JAFAUV010000345.1, read as the reverse complement.
GGCCGACCGGCACTGTTGAAGATTCCGCGGCTGATGGGGCAGACGCTCGGCTTCATCTCCTTCGGCCGCGTGGCGCGCGCGGTCGCCAAGCGCGCCGCCCCCTTCGGGCTTCGGATGATGGCCTATGATCCCTTCATCCAGGAAACGCTGATGTACGATCACGGCGTGATGCCGGCGACGCTTTCCGAAGTGTTGTCGCAATCCGATTTCGTATCGATGCACGCGCCAGCGCGGCCCGAGGTGCATCACATGCTCGGCGAGGCGCATTTCAGGCAGATGAAGAAGAACGCGATCTTCATCAACACCGGCCGCGGCGCCACCGTGAACGAAGAGGCGCTGATCAAGGCGCTGCAGGAAGGCTGGATCGCGCATGCCGCCCTCGACGTACTGGAGAAGGAGCCGCCGTCGCACAACAATCCGCTTCTGCGCATGGAGCAAACGACGTTGACCGCGCATGTCGCCTCCGCCTCGGCTCGTTTCGACGAGGCGCGCAAGCGGCGCGTGGGCTACGAATTGTCACTGGTGCTACAAGGCATGTGGCCGGTGAGCTGCGTCAATCCGTCGGTGCTGCAGAACACGAGCTTGCGGCGCTGGCAGCCGGTCAGCATGGATCGCGGGCCGAACAGCTAGGCACAAGCGGTTCGGCGGCGGTAAAGCACGCAAGTACCGGCGCGGTGCTCCTTGAACTGAAGGAGCAGCGGACGGCGTGACTACTTGCTCTCCAGCGCGTTGACGGGTTCCCAGCCTGCCTGCGGAGGCTGTTTTGCGAATTCCTTCGCCCGCTGCAGGAACAGCGCCGACGGCTTGTCGAAGGCGGCCGCGCGCGCGAAGCTCGTCACCGCGGCATCGAATCCGCGCGCACGCCAATGCGCCAGGCCCTGCGCATAGGCCATCGCCGCATCCCGCTGCTCCCGCGTCTCACGGCCGGCTTCCGCGAGCAGCTCATAGATCTTCACCGGCGCCGTGCGTCCCTTGACCCGCGTGGCGTCGAGCTCGCGCCAGGTGAAGGCGGCACCGCACGCCGCGACCGTGGTTTCGGACCCGATGATGGTGGTGCCGTAATATTTATTGGCGCCTTCCAGGCGCGAGGCGACGTTGACCGCATCGCTCATCACGGAATAGTTGAAGCGGCGCCGCGAGCCGATATTTCCGACCAGCGCCTCGCCGGAATTGAGACCCATGCGATGCGTCACGGTCAGACCATGGAAAGCGAGCGAGCTGCGGTTCAGCAGGTCGAGCCTGTCGCGGCAGAGCAGCGCGGCAGCCGCCGCGTGCCGCGCATGATCGGCGTCGTCGACCGGCGCACCGAATACGGCCACGATGGAGTCGCCGATGTATTTTTCGACATAGCCGCCCTGGCTCTCGATGATGTCGGTCATCTCGGAGAGATATTCGTTCATGAACGCGACCAGCTCGGTCGGGGTCATCTGCTCGGCGATGGAGGAAAAGCCTTCAAGGTCCGAGAAGAAGACCGTGACGTTGCGGGTCTCGCCGCCGAGCGCCGGCAACCTGTTGGAGGCCAGCATCTGGTCGATCACTTGCGGGGCGAGATAGAGTGCAAAGCTCTTCCGCAGCAGGCGCTGGCCGCGATCGGTCACGACCAGGCGCCAGGCGATGATCATCACCAATGCGACGAGACCGGCGGCGAAGGGCTCGCTCAACGGCAGCACCAGCGTCCTGGAAAACGCCAGAGTCGCAACGCCGGTCCAAACCGCAGTCAATCCGAGATAGACCAGAGCCGCCGCAACCGGCGCCAGCATTCGCGCGGCAAGTGCCGCCAGCAGCGCGAAGCCGATGGCGATGAGCGTTGTCGGCAGCCGACCGAGTTCGATCAACGCATCGCGGCCGATCAGGTTGTTGATGGCTGTGGCATGAACATAGACGCCCGCAATCGTGCTGCGCGGGAATTTGATGCTGCCTGCTGAAGGCAACGGCAGCGCGCAGCGGGGCGCGGCCGCCCGCTCCAGCCCGGTTGCAAGCCGTTTGGAGGTGATCTTGCGGTCCTCGACATCGAGCAGCGTGCCGAAGATGACGACCTTGTCGGCGAACTCGCGGCGGAAAAACGCCTTGTCGTCGCGCTCGACGCAGGCGCGCAGATCTGCGAGCGAATAGGTCGCCGCATCGGACGGGCCGCCGTCGAAATTCAGCGTCAGCGTGTTCTTTATCGCTTCCGGAATCCGATAGCCGGCGAGCGTCACGCTGCCGTCCTCGTTGAAGACGGGGTCGGCCTTCAGTGCACGCGACGCCAGCTCCAGCGCCATCGACGGCAGCGGCTTTTCCTTGGCAGGAAATGACAGCGGCACCCTTCTCACCACATCATCGGGATCGGAGACGACATTGAGCGGGCGGATGTTCTGCTGCCGGCGAACGGCGATGGTTTGGCCGGGCGACGGCGCAAACGCCCCCTCGGCTCGCAGCACCTCGCCGAGCACCACTCGGCCGTCGGCAGCGCCCGCCGCCAGCGATCGGAGGAATGGTCGGTCGAAGCCGCGCAGCTTCGCGCCCAAGATATCGTCGCCGAAGGGAATCTCCGATTGCTCGATCGAGTTGGCGAACACGATGTCGAACCCGGCGACCTTGGCGCCGCCTTCCAGCACCGCCGACAGCACGCGGCCGATCTCCGGAGTCCAGGTCGACGTCGGCGAATGGTCGAAGGGCGGCGTGGCGTGGGTCTCCTCGTCGATCGCGATCACCACGACCGGCAAGGTCGCGGCGCCGCGGCGGTGCCCGAACACATGCCAGTGCAACGCCGTGAGAACATCGATCGACCAGCCATGCACTGCACGAAGCGGCGGAAGCGCGGATGCCGATCCGCAGATCAGGGCGACCAACAGGATTGCGACGGCGTCCCACCTGGCAAGGCTCATGCGCCGTCCATCAGGGCCTCACCGCAACGACACCAGGCGGCTGATCACCGGGCCGGGACCGGCCGCCGCATCGGCATCGACGACGAAGGCGACAGATTTAGCATTCAGCTTCATCGAATAGGTCCCGCCGGGCTTCAGCGCGATATTGGCCTTGGCGAAATCGTAGAATTTGCCGTGCACGAACGGCGCGCCGGCGAGATCGAGCTCGTAATGCTCGCCCTTGGCATCGAGCCGGTCCACCACGAGCTTGCCGCGCTCCGAGACCGCAACCACCGGCGAGACGCCGTGCAGCACCAGCGACGCCCCCCTGCCGGGCTCGTCGCGCAGGCTGCGCACCACCGTGGCGGCACTCTCGCCGACTTCCTGGCCGATATGTTCGCTCAGGCCGGAGTCGCAGGGCACCTTGCCAGCCTTGAACTCGGCGAGATGCACCGAGCTTTGCTCGGTGCCGACGATCACGGTGCCGATGCCCGAGATCGTCTCGCGCCAGCAGGACTTCATATAACCGAGCGTGATGCTGCCGCCGGCCCCGAGCTTGATGACCTGGCCGGGAACGACATAATCCATGAACTCGGCGCCGGTGACCTTGCCCTGCACGTCCTCGACAAGGGCGACAGGCGCCTGCCCCGCGCAGGCGACGCCGGTGAGGGCAACGACGCCAGCAATGGCGGCCAAAATCTGTTTCATGGTCGGACCTCGGTGCGGGTGGCCCATAGTCTAAAGCGCTGCCAGCCCAACGGCACCCTTTATCTATGCGCACTGCTAGCATCTATGCGCACTGCTAGCGTCAAAAGCGGGGCCGGAGCGTGAGCGATATCACACACGAAGATTTCTTTTGACGGCTGTCGTGAGCGGAGCCGCGCGCGACCACCCGGTTCGCGCGAACCGGATCAGCCGGCCAGCACCATCACGCCGTCCCTCTCCACGGACCCACGCGTCATAGGCCCGACGGCTCGCGGACCACCACACGGATCGGCGTTGGATTGAAGCCATTGCAGGGGTTGTTCACCTGAGGGCAGTTGGAGATCACGAAGAGCACGTCCATGTCCGCGGTCACATCCACATAATTGCCCGGCGCCGAGATGCCGTCGACCACGGTGAAGTTGCCGGAGGGATCGATCGGCACGTTCATGAAGAAGTTCAGGTTGGAGACGATATCGCGTTTGGTCAATCCGTGCTTGGACAGTTCGAGAATGAAATTCTCGCGGCAGGCGTGCTGGTACTTGACGGGCTCGCCAAAACGCACTGCGTTGCTTTCGCAGGAACAGCAGCCCGCGGAAGTGTCGTGACGACCGCAGGTGTCGGCCGTGATGCGGGCCAACACCCGACCCTTGTTGGAGATCAGGCGCGTGCCGAGCTCGATATAGGCCGAGCCCTGGACGCGCAGCGTATCCTGCGAGCTGTAACGCTCGCTCGGATCGTCGGCGCAGTACAGCAGAGCATCGACCGCCTGCTGGCCTTCGCTGTCGATGATGCGCAGGGTTTGTCCGTTCTTGATCACGCGCGACCATGGGCGTTCCGCGGGAATATCGCAGATGTACAGGGCGTCGGAACTCTCTGGATAGCTCATGGTGGCCCCCTCAGGCGAACAGCCGGTCGGTAAAGGCGAAGGCGCGCGCGGCTTCGGGCGAAGCCGTCCGGCACGGATCGTCCGGGCCGGCTGCCCTCGCGCGGTGCCTGATCAGCGTGACAGGTCCGGGCGCGGCCGGCCGCGCCGGATCGAGCGGGTGGGGGCAATTCGACGCGACCATGACGAGATTCATTTCTGCGCGCAGGTCGACGAAATCGCCCGGCCGCTTGCGTCCCTCCACCCAGCGGAAGCGGCCCGCATCGTCGAGCGATACCGGCGCGAAGAAGGTGACGCAGGGCGGGATGTCCCGGACGTCCAGTCCGATCTTGGAAGCGGCGAGAAGAAAGTTCTCCTGGGTGTTGCGCATCGTCGTGCCGGAGGCGGCAAGGGTCGAGGCGGGCGTCGAGCCGCCGACGAGGAGATCATGCGCGCCACTGGAGTCCTCGATCAGCGACAGCAACACGCGGCCCATGTCGGACAGGATCACCCTGCCCTTCGCGATCACAGCGCTCCACTGCACCTTGACGGTGTCGGCGCAATTGATCCGCTCGGACGTATCCTCCTCGCGCCAGCCGATCACGGAGACGCTGGAACGGCCGGTATCATCGACGATCCGCAGCGCCTCGCCACGGCGCAGGCGAACCGTCGCATACCAGCCGGCCGGCACCTGCTCCCGATGGATCACCGCGTCGGCGGAAACCGCTGCGCCATCCAGCTCGCTCGGCTCCGGCAATCCTCTTGGCACCGATTCCTGTCCGGCGGCACGCAGCTCTTCATAACGCCGCCGATTGGCCTCGATCTGCTCCTGGGTCCGGCTCATATCCTGCTTGCTCCGAGTTCGCCCGTCACCGTGAAGTGCGCTTCGACCGGCTTTCCTGCCTTGCCATTGATGGGCAGGATGTCCTGCGGACAGGCGGAGAAGGCGATCACCATATCCATCTCGGCGCGCAGCCGGACATAGCCGCTGGGCACCGGCCGCGGCGGCGCGGCAAAGCGGATCGTGCCGTCCGCTTCCCAGGGAATATTCATGAACAGATTGAGCGGGCTCGGCACCTCCGGAGGCACCAGGCCGAGCTCGGCCATTCCTGCAAAGAGATTATCCGTGCAGTTGTCGTGATGGCCTTCGACGCCGAGGAGGGCGTAGCGATGGCGATCGCAGGCCGCGATCAGCGTATCGTGCACGCCGCCCGAGCTGTCTTCCGTCAGGGTGAGGATCGGCCGCCGCTTGTTGGTGCGCAGGATATCGCCGATCTGGGGCACGAGATGAAGGCTGTGCGCGCGCGTATGCTCGTTCGACATGAACTCGGCAAGGTCGGTGCGATTGAACGCCCAGGTGTCGACGACCTGCTCGCCATGGGTATTGATGACGGTGACGGTTTGTCCGGCGGAGACGAAAGCCGCCTTGCCGCGCCGCGCCGGAATCTCGATGCGCGTTTCCATGTGCCGGCTCCTCACGATCTGAAGGCGATCATGTCGATCTCGACAATGCCGCCGCGCGCAAGGTCGGTGACGCCGACCGTGGTTCGGCCGGGTCGCCGGTTTTCATGGAAATAGGTGGAAAAGATCGCGTTCATGGCTGCGTAATCGCGCTTGAAATCCGTGAGATAAATGCGCACGAACACGACGTTGGCGAAGGTCATGGCGCATCCCGCAAGCACGCGCGACAGATTGTCCATGACCTTGCGCGTCTGGGCCTCGATGCCGGGTGGAATTGGAAGCGAATCGTCGTTCGGATCGGTCGCAAGCTGACCCGTCACGAACAGCAACGGCCCGGCCTCGACGGCATGGCTATAGGGAGCGACCGGCTTCGGCGCATCGGGCAAAAGATGAAAAATCGGCTCCATGGGCTACCTCCTTGATCGTCAGCTTTACCGTCCGCCGTTTGCGGCGCGCCCGGCATAGCGCTGGATGAATTGGCGCGCTCGCTCGGTCGCCGGATTGGAGAAAAACCCTTCCGGCGACGCCATCTCGACCACCCGTCCGCGATCGAGGAACAGGATTCGCGTCGCCGCATCCCGAGCGAATCCCATCTCGTGAGTCACCACCACCATCGTCATGCCCTCACGGGCGAGCTCGCGCATCACGACCAGCACCTCGCCGACGAGCTCGGGATCGAGCGCACTGGTCGGCTCGTCGAACAACAGCAGGTCGGGCCGCATGGCGAGCGCCCGCGCGATCCCGACGCGCTGCTTCTGTCCTCCCGACAGCTTTGCCGGAAAGACGTCGCGCTTGTCGCTCAGCCCGACCTTGGCCAGCAGCGCCAGCGCCTCGTCGCGCACTTCGGCTTTCGGCCGCTTCTGCACCTGGACCGGCGCTTCCATCAGGTTCTGCAGCACCGTGAGATGCGGCCACAGCGCGAAATGCTGAAACACCATGCCGATGCGCGTCCTGATCCGCGACAACTCGCGATCGCTCATCACGATCCCACCGCCGTTGACGCCGATTTCGGTGCCATTCAGATAGATCTGACCGGCGTCGGGACGCTCGAGCCAGTTGATACAGCGAAGCAAAGTCGATTTGCCCGAACCTGACGGGCCAAGCACGCAGACGGTCTCGCCTTTTTCGACCTGGAAGCTGATATCGGACAGCACTTCGAGCGCGCCGAAACGCTTCGACACACCGGCTACGTCAAGAACCCTTTTAGCCATCACCGCTCCCTAGCGCCTCGCTGCGGCCAAGCGGTCGATCGAACTGACGCCCGCCTCGATCACGAGGCAGAGGCCCCAATAGAGCAACACCGCCGTGATGAATGCCGCGAACGGCACGTAATGCCGCGACTGGATCGAACTTGCCGCATGCGTCAGCTCCGGCAGCGCAATGATGGTGAGGAACGCGCTGTCCTTGACGATCTGGATCATCTGGTTGCCGATCACCGGTCCAGCGGCAAGCAAGAGCGGCGGCAGCACGATGCGGCGGAACAGCGCGACACTGGAAAAGCCGAAGGCGATGCCGGCCTCGATCGGCTCGCGCGGCTGCGCGCTCCAGGCTCCGCGCAAGATCTCGGCCATGTAGGCGGCGTTGTAGATCGTCAGCGCCACGAGCCCAGAGGTCCAGTTGTCCAGCCTGACGCCGAGCGACGGCAAGCCGTAATAGACGATATAGGCAAACAGCAGGAAAGGGACGCAGCGCATCCCGTCGACGAAACCGCGCACGGCGCGGGAAAGCCAGCGCTGCTTCGCCATCAATGCCGGCGTCAGGACAAATCCGAGCAGAAGCGCTGCGGCGGCCGACAGTACCGACAGGATGGTGGTGTTGCCGAGGCCGCTGAGCAACAGACCGCGCTCGCTCCAGACGATGCCGAAATCATGGATCATGCCAGCGCCTCGGCCTTGATCTGGCGCCGTTCGATCCAGCGCTGCAATGAGACGAGGACAAACACGATCGGCGCATAGAGCGCCACCGCGACCAGAAACGGCGGCAGGGGATCGTAGGTCTCGGCGCCGATCCGCACCGCCGCCCGCGTGATGTCGACGACACCGACCACGGCGAGCACTGGCGTCACCTTGATGAGCAGGGACATCTCGTTGACGAGGCCGGGCAGGCTGTCGCGCGCGATCTGCGGCAGCACGATGCGGCGGAAGCGCAAGGGCGCGCTCATGCCGACCGATTGCGCCGCCTCATATTGATCTTTCGGAAAATTCATCAGCGATGCGCGCCAGACCTCGCAGTTGAAAGCGGCGGTGTTCATCACCAGTGCGAGGATGGCGGCGGAGATCGGGCCGATTGCGATGCCGACATTGGGCAGCGCGAAGAACAACAGCAGCAGCAAAGTGACGAGCGGCGTCGCGCGCAGGATGCTGACATAGATCGCGACGATGCGGGCAACGACCGGCACATCGGCCCAGCGCAGGACCGCAAGACCCAGGCCAATCGGCAGCCCGATCAGGATGCCGGTCAGCGACAGCGTTATTGTCACCACGGCACCCTGCAGGATGGCCAGCACATCGCCAGCGTTCATAGCCGATCATCCCGACCGGAAGATCAGAACTCGGGCTCGAATGAGACCGGCAGACCAGGGAAGGCTTCGCCGAACCATTTCTTCTGCAACTCGGCAAACCGCCCCGTTTCCTTTTCCTTGGCGATGAAGCCGTTCAGGAAGTCCAGCAGCTCGGTATTGCCCTTGGCGACCGCCCAGGCCGGGAAGGATTTTCCGGACACGGCCTGTCCAAGCTCGAAGACACCGGGCTTCTCGGCAACCAGCGTCTGCAGGTTGATGATCGTGTTGACGACATAATCGACGCGGCCGAGTGCCAGGTCCTGATAGGCCTCCGGATAGGAGGTGTATTCCACAACCTTGCCGAGCTTGCCGCCGTCCTTCTCCAGCATCGCGCCGAGTTCCGGCAGCCGCGCCAGCAGCGCGCTGCCGGCCTGGACGCCGACCGTCTTGCCGTTCAGGTCCTTGATCGAGGAGATGCTCTTGTCGTCCTTGCGCTTGACATAATAATGCGTGGCGTCGGCGATCGGGCTTGTGAAATCGAGCGACTGCTTTCGCTCCTTGGTGATGATGGCGGCGGTGATGGCGACGTCATATTTGCCGGTGCTGACGCCGGCGAGAATGCCGGTCCAGGGCAGGATCTGCTGCTTGATCTCGAAGGGTGCGTATTTGCGCAGGTCTTCGATCAGCTCATTGTCGAAGCCGGTCGGCTTGCCATCCTTGACGAACTCGAAGGGACGGAAATCGTCCTCGGTCGCCACGATCAGTCCGCGCTTCTTGATCTCATCCATACTGCCGGCGTTCGCGCTGCCGGCGAGCATGGGCATTGCCATCAGCGCCGCCGCAAGGCCGAGCGTCAGGCGTCTGGAGATGGCATTGGAGCAGGCGAGCGAACCGGTGGTCATGATGAGTCTCCCTCTTCGTTGCGTATCAGTCGAAGTGAAATCCGTGGGCGCGCAGATAAGGCGGGAATGCGCCACCTTCCGCCTTCGCCGCCTGGCGCGCCTTGTCTTCCGACCAGCCATAGAAGGCGGCTTCGCCGAACTCGGCGTTGGAGCGTTGCTGCTCCCTCGGGATCGCGTGCAGCGCGTGCCGTCGGTGGTCGTAATCGTCGATGGCGGCTTGAAGCACGCCATCGTCGTAGCGGTCGCTGTGGGTCGTCACGGAGCGCGGCAGCCGCAGGCTCACATGGCCTTCGGATTGCGGATAGCCGAGGCAGAGCCCGGCCACGGGAAAGACCAGATCGGGCAGGCCGAGAGTCGCGGCGACCCTGTCGACTTCGTTGCGGATGACGCTGATCGGGCAAACGCCGAGCCCGGCCGATTCCGCGCACAGGATCATGGTCTGCATGGCAAGCGCCGCATCGATGCTGGCGTTGAAGAATCCTTCGAGCGTTCCATTCTCGATCCTCTTGCCGCGCATCTCCCCGATCCGCTGCAACCGCCTCGCGTCCCCAAGGAAGACGAAGAACACCGGCGCGAGCCCGATCCAAGGCATGGCCGGAAACAGCCTGCCGATCGCCGCGCGCTCTTCCGGATCGCACACGCGCAGGATCGATGCCTGCTGGAAATCGGACTTGGCCGACGCACTCAGCGCACAGGCGACGAGCAGGTCGAGCAGGTCCTCGGCGGGCATCCGATCGCTGTAGCGGCGCACGGTCTTTCGCGACAAGACGCGGCGGATCAGGTCATTGTCCTCGGCTCCGCCGCCCGAGGGACCGCCATCACCGAAACGTCGCGCGATCGCCTCTGAACTCGCCGACATCAGTGAGCCCTCCCGACGAGCAAATGGCCTGTCGATTTAGGGAACAGCGACGTCGTGGCGGCCGGCACCGGACGCAGTTCGAGACAGTTCATCGCCAACTCCACACCGGCTTTTCGAAAGCCATCGAATTGGCACGACCCGAGTAGTGCCAATCCGGCTACTGAGGTCTCCCGGGATTTTATCCCGCCGTGTCCCGCTCGGATTTCTCCCGCCCGGGCGGCGGCTCTTGGACCAGCCATCTCGGGGGATGCGGAACCCTAGCCACCAACTCAATGACAAGCATCGGAGCAAGGGACATGCCAGATCGATGTCGGCAGCGGCGGCGACTTCGAGCGTGCGGCTTCCGTCCACACCATTCTGCCAAAGGCACGGGGATTTGCGCGATAAATCGTCCGCGGGGGCTCGATTGTGACGGCTGCAAAATGCGAAGCATGCTTCGCAATCGCCCGGCGTCGGCTTGCTTTGCGCGCCTATCCGGCTGGTTGAGACTGCCGCTTTTAAGGCAGACTGCACAGATAATAGTCTCTGCTGGTCTCCGGCCGGACGGATCAATCGGGCGCCGCGGTGGTGCCGGCCGCTCCCGAGCGCGCCGCCACAATCTTTTGCATCATCGCAATGAAGCGCTTCCGGTCGGCCTTGCCGAGGTCGGCCACGGTCTCGAGATGAGCTTGCCTGGCCGCCTGCTCCATCTTGCGCAGCAGCGCCACGCCTGCGCGGGTCAGGCGGCAGGCCTGCGCCCGCCGGTCGTGGCGCGCGGTCGCGCGATCGACAAAACGCCGCGATTGCAGGCGTTTAAGCGCCCCTGTCGTCGTGGTACGATCGAGCGCGATGTCCGCGGCCAGGGTGGTCTGGTCGGCGGTTCCACGTTTCGCGAGCGCCGTGAGCAGGCTGTATTGCAGCGGCGTGATGTCGAAGGTCGCGCATTTTTCCTGGAACAAGGCGACATGGATCTGGTGCAGCCGCCGGATCAGGTAGCCCGGCCGTTCTTCGAGCGGCCACGGGCTTTCGGTTTTGGGCGCTCGTCTTCCAGCCATCGAATGCTCCAGGGCCCCGGGCGGCGCAGCGCCGCCCTGCATGAATTTCCGGCTGTCTATGCCACGGATATTGGTGTAAGAAAATACGAAGCATGCTTCGCAATTGGGGCGGTTCCGACACGCCCGGGGCGGGATCAAGGAGATCGATTATGTCCGTGAGCACCAGTTTCGACCTGCTTCTGCGCGGGGGGCGCGTCATCGATCCGGCCTCCGGCGTCGACGGCTTGAGGGACGTCGCCATCCGCAACGGCAGGATCGCCGCCGTGCAGCCGGACATCCTGCCGAGCAGCGCGCGGGAAATCGTCGACGTCACCGGCAAGATCGTGCTGCCGGGACTGATCGATACCCACGCCCATGTCTATCAATATGTCACCGGCCGCTTCGGCATGAATGCCGATTTGGTCGGCGCGCAATCCGGCGTCACGACGTTGGTCGACCAGGGCGGCCCCTCCTGCATGACCCTGCCCGGCTTCCGGCATTTCGTCGCCGAGAAGTCGCAGTCGCGCATCTATGCTTTCCTGTCCGCCTATCTGGTGGGAGGCCTGGAAGGACATTATTATCCGAACCTGTACCGGCCCGACTGCGTCGATATCGACGCCACCGTGAAGGCGGCGGTGGCGAACCGCGACCTCGTTCGCGGCATCAAGGCCCATGCCGAGATCGGCGGCTTTGCGCGCTGGGGCATTCGCGTCATCGAGATGGCCGCCGAGATCGGGCGCCGGGCCGATCTGCCCGTCTATGTGCATTTCGGGCAATTGTGGGGGCTGCCGGAGAGCGGCTGCAACGGCGAGGATGTCGACACGATCCTGGAGCGCGTGATTCCGCTGCTGCGTTCCGGCGATATTCTCGCGCATCCCTTCACGCGTCATCCGGGCGGCTTCGTCGATCGCGACGGCGAAGTGCATCCGGTGATCCAGGCCGCGCTCGACCGCGGGCTGCGGGTCGATGTCGGCCATGGCAGCCACTTCTCCTATCGCCTGGCGCGCAAGGCGATTGCGTCGGGTATCGTGCCGACCACGCTCGGCGCCGACATTCACGGCTACAATACCCATGTGCCGGCGCCGGCCGGCACGCCGGATGAGCCCGCCGATGACGAGAATCATCCCTTTGCGGGCCAGGCAAAATTCAGCCTGGTTCAGGCGATGAGCTCGATGATGGCGCTCGGGCTCACGCTGGAGCAGGTGGTGCCGATGGTGACCTCGCATCCGGCCGAGATGCTCGGCCTATCCGATCGCATCGGGGCCCTGAAGGCCGGCATGGATGCCGATGTCAGCGTGCTCATCGAGAAGCCGGGCCGATATGTGCTGCGCGACAACGAGAAGACCGAGGTGATTGCCGAGCGGTTGCTGCAACCGGTGTTCTGCCTGCGCGCAGGCACGCGACACGATGCGGTCGCCTCAATCCTGCCCCAAGCCGTCGCGGCCTGACGCCGGGCGAGGTTCGAGCGGAGGCCGCAGGCCGAATGTCCGACGGTGAACGCGTTTCTGCTCCGCGCATGACGGCCGGCCCCGGCCAGGGGATCGGTGCACGGATGCCGCGCAAGGAGGACGACCGCTTCCTGCGCGGGCGCGGCCAATATGTCGCCGACATCCGGCTCGCCGGACTGCAGGACGTCGCGTTCGTTCGCAGTCCGCTCGCGCATGCGCGGATCAAGGCCGTTCATGTACCGGAACGCTATCGCCAACTCGTGTTCACGGCATCCGATCTGGCCGCCGTCAAGCCGATCCGCGCGGTATCGGGATTGCCCGGGTTCAAGATTTCGGAACAGCCGGTGCTTGCGACCGGCAAGGTGCGACATGTCGGCGAGCTCGTCGCCATATGCGTGGCGCCGACACGGGCGGAAGCCGAAGACATCGCGGCGTCCGTCATCCTCGACCTCGAGCCGCTGCCCGCGGTCCACGACATGCGCAAGGCGCGTGACGCCGGCACCGCGCTGGTGCACGAACATTGGGCTGACAACGTCTTCCTGGAGACCCTGTTCGAGGTCGACATCGCGCCAGCGCTCGATGCCCCGATCAAGGTGACGCGCGAAATCTCGACCGCGCGGCAATGCATGTCGCCGCTGGAGGGACGCGGCGTGGTCGCCACCTTCGATCACCGGCTCGACCAGCTCACGCTGTACACCGGCGCGCAGATGCCCCACATCGTGCGCAACGGGCTCTCGGATTGTCTCGGCATCGAACAGGGCCGCATCCGCATCGTCTCGCCGGATATCGGCGGAGGCTTTGGACACAAGGGAATCCTGCTCCCGGAGGAAGTCTGCCTGTGCTGGCTTGCGATGCAGAAGCACTTCACCGTCCGCTGGATCGAGGACCGGCGCGAGCATCTGAGCGCCAGCGCAAACTGCCGGGAGCATCATTATGACATCACCGTCTATGCCGAGCGCGACGGCCGCTTGCGCGGCATCGATTGCGAGGCGACCGTCGATTCCGGGGCCTATTCCTCCTATCCCTTTTCCGCCTGTCTCGAGGCCGCACAGGTCGCGAGCATCCTGCCCGGACCCTATCGGATGCCAGCCTATCGCTGCCGGACGTTTTCGGTAGCGACCAACAAATGCCCGATCCTGCCCTATCGTGGCGTGGCACGCACCGGCGTCTGCTTTGCGCTGGAGATCATGCTTGATGCGGTGGCGGCCGAAGCGGGCCTCGAGCCCGCCGAGGTTCGGCTGCGCAACCTGGTGCAGCCGGACGAGATGCCGTTCGACAACATCACGAACAAGCATTTCGACAGCGGCGATTATCCGGAAGCGATGCGGCGCGCCGTTGCCGCGATCGACGTCGCTTCCGTGCGCCGGCGCCAGCTTAAACAGGAAGCGGATGGCCGGCTGATCGGCACCGGCCTTTCGGTCTATTGCGAGCAGGCTGCGCACGGCACCTCGGTCTATGCCGGCTGGGGCATTCCGATGGTCCCGGGACATGAACAGGCCAGCGCGCGCATGACGCCGGACGGCGGGCTCGAGATCAGGGTCGGCGTGCATTCGCACGGCCAGGGCATGGAGACGACGCTGGCGCAGGTCGCGCATGAAATTCTCGGCATCGATACGGCCAAGGTACGCGTCATCCATGGCGACACCGCGCTGACGCCCTATTCGACGGGGACCTGGGGCTCGCGTTCGATGGTGATGGCCGGTGGCGCGGTGGGGACCGCGTGCGAGAAGATCGCCGAACGCGCCAAGCACATCGGTGCCAAATTGCTGCAGCTCGATCCGGCATCGGTGTCGCTCCGCGACGGCCGCGTCTGCGGTCCGACCAGCAGCATCGATCTCTCCGAGATCGCGCACACCTGGTACCGGCGGCCGCAGGATTTGCCGCCCGATGTCGACCCCGCGGGTCTGGAATCGACCAGCGGCTACAAGCCGCAGCGCGACAGCGGCACCTTCAGCTATGCCGTCCATGCTGTGACCGTTGCGATCGATCCCGATCTCGGCAGCGTCGAATTGCTTGACTACGTCATCGTCGAGGACGGCGGCGTGCTGGTCAATCCGATGATTGTCGACGGCCAGATCTATGGCGGCCTTGCACAGGGCATCGGCACGGCACTTTACGAGGAAATGCCGTTCGACAGCGCAGGCCAGCCGCTCGCCACGACGCTTGCGGACTACCTGCTCCCGGGGCCGACCGAGGTACCCGAGCCGCGGCTCGATCACATGGAGACGCCCTCGCCCTACACGATGTTCGGTGTCAAGGGGATCGGCGAAGGCGGTGCCATCGCGCCGCCGGCGGCAATCGCCAACGCCGTGAACGACGCTTTGCGGCCGCTCGGCGTCGAACTCCTGCACTCGCCGATTTCGCCGCGCCGGATCGTGGAAGCCGTGCTGGCGGCACGCGAGGCGGAAAGACCGGCCGCATGAAAGCTGCACCTTTCGCCTATGAGCGGCCCTCGGACCTGAACGCAGCGGTCGCGCTGATAGCCGAGGCGGACGGCGCGGCCAAAATCATTGCCGGCGGACAGTCGCTTGGCCCGATGCTCAATCTCCGCCTGGTGCAACCGGAGCTGATCATCGATATCGCAGGGCTTGCCGAGCTGAAGCAGGCCGGACGCAGCGGCGACGAACTGCTGATCGGCGCCTGCATCACCCATGGCGACATCGAGGACGGGCGCATCCCCGACGTCACCCGCAGCGCCATGCGATGCGTGGCCGGCGCCATCGCCTATCGCGCCGTGCGCAACCGCGGCACAATCGGCGGCTCGCTCAGCCACGCCGATCCGGCCGCGGACTGGGTTTCGGCGCTGCCGGCGCTCGGCGCCAAGGTGAGGCTGCGCAGCATCAACGGCGTCCGCGACCTCGCGGTCGAGCATTTCATCAGGGGTGCGCTGGAGACGGCGCTGCAGCCGGGCGAAATCGTCGAGGCCGTGCGCGTACCTGTGATGCGGCCCTCGGCCCGCTGGGGATACGTCAAGGCCTGTCGCAAGCCCGGCGAGTTCGCCCACGCCATTGCCGCCGTCATGATCGATCCGGAGCGAGGCGCGGCATGCGCGGTGATTGGCGCGATCGAAGCCGCGCCCATCGTGCTTCGTGATGCCGCTTCGCTGTTCGGCGGAAGCGTAACCGGCAATTTCAGGCGACAGTTCGATGCGCGCGTCGCCGAGGCGCTGCTGGTCGAGGCCGGCCTCGCCAATGCCGCCGACCGCCATATTCATGTCGCGGTGCTGCGCCGCGCGATCGATGAGGCGGCGTGACTGAAATCGGGATCGAGGTCAACGCGCGCGCGGTGAAGGCATGGGTCGAGCCGCGAACCCATCTCGCCGATTTCCTGCGCGATCATCTCAACCTGACCGGCACGCATCTGGGTTGCGAGCACGGCGTGTGCGGTGCCTGCACGCTCTTGATCGACGGCATGCCGGCGCGCTCCTGCATCACCTTTGCCGCGGCCTGCGACGGTGCGCACGTCACCACGATCGAGGGCCTGGACGACGACGAGATCGCAACCGAGCTTCGGTCCGCCTTTACCCGCGAGCACGCCCTGCAATGCGGCTATTGCACGCCGGGGATGCTGATCTCGGCGCGCGACCTGGTGCTGCGCCTGGACGCGGCGAATGAACGCGATATCCGGCTCGGACTCGCCGGCAATCTGTGCCGCTGCACCGGGTATGTCGGCATCGTGCGTGCCGTACGTTCCGTGATTGAAGACAGGCGCAAACGCGGCATCCGCCCCGTCTTGAGCGCGGGTCGCGAACAGCTTGGACCTGTGGGTTCCGGCAACGGCGCCCGCGGCAGCCGTGCACAGGTCAGCTCGCGGCCGGCCAACGTCGAGGCACCCGAACGCGCCTCCAGCGCGGCAGCCATTCCCGACTTTGTAGCCGACAAGATTTTCGAACAGCATGTTACCATTGCCGCGCCGCCCGCTGAGGTCTTTGCGATGTTCGGCGACATCAAGCAGATCGCGGCGTGCCTTCCCGGCGCCTCGCTGACAGCCGAGCCAACCCCGGAACATGTCGAGGGCCTGATCGAGGTCAGGCTCGGCCCGATCTCGGCAGGCTTTCGCGGGAGTGCCCGCATCGGGCGAGATGCCTCGACGATGTCGGGCCGCATCGTCGGAACGGGAAACGACCAGCGCAGCCGCTCCTCCACGCAAGGCGAAATCCGCTATCATCTTGTTCCGATCGAGCAAGGCGCGGCGACACGCGTCGAACTTTCGATCGGATATAGCCTTCAGGGCATGCTCGCCCAGATCGCGCGCGAAGGCCTGGTGCGCGACCTCGCCTCGCGCCTGACCGCCGAGTTCGCCCGCAATCTGGAGCGACGGCTTTCAGGCACGGCGGAAAGCCAGCGCACGCGGCCGGCTAGTCCGGTCGACGGCGGCGCGCTCCTGTTCGACGTTTTGCGAGGTCGTGTCCGAGCGATCCTTCGCGGGCTCCTGCGCCGATAGGGGAAGCCTCAGAACGTGACCTTCATTCCCGCATAGAAAGTGCGCGGATACGCCGGGTTCAGAGCCTGCGCGTTGGTGAACGGCGCGCCGCCATTGGCGAAATTCGGCAGCGATGTCGTATCAAAGAAGGTACCGTAGGTCGCGTAATGGTTATCAAGCAGATTGTTGATCTTGCCGTAGATCTGGACCGTCTTGCTGATCTGATACGAGGCGTGGACGTTGACGACCGCGTAGCCTGGAAGCTTCGGCTCCTGGTTGGATTCATCGCCTACGAAGTACTGGCTGCTCACATAGATCGCATCCGCCCCGATCTTGAACGCGTCGGTAAGGGAATAGTCGAAGCCCGCCTTGAAGCGATGTCGTGGAATGGCGGGGATCTGATCGCCAGGCACGACCTGGATCGTGCCGCCATTCGCCACGGCTGCCGGGCTGTTGGAGTCCAGCTGCAACGCGTCCAGGAAGCGCGCGTCGATGAAGGTATAGCTTCCATAGACCTCGAATGCCGTTGACTTGAGCTTGGCTTCGGCCTCGATGCCCTGCCGGCGGGTGTCGCCCACATTCTGGAAGAAACCGAAGCCCTGGATCACGTTATCGGGGATGGCGAGAATGTCATCGGTGTTGGTGGCGCGGAAGCCGCCGAGCTTCCATTCCAGCGTGCCGATGTTCATGTCCCTGGTGCCACGGAACCCGGCTTCGACCGTGTGCGATACGACCTGCTTCAAGGCCGGATCCGAAACCAGGAATGCCGCGATGATGCAGGGATGATCGGGATCGGCGCAGCCCAATTCCAGCGGCGTCGGCGCGCGGTTGGCTTCCGAATAGCCGGCATAGGCCGTCAGTTCCGACGAAATCCTGTAAGTGCCGCCGATGATCGGGTTGAAGCGATCATAGGTGCTGGTGCCGTTGAGCATACCGCCGAGCTGGTCCTCCAGCGCGATGCGCGCATCATTGTAACGGCCACCTGCCGTGATCGAGAAGGCCTTGGTGACGTCGAAAGTGTCGAGGGCGTAGACGCCGGTATATTGATTGGTGGCGCGCAGCGAAACCGGGCCGATCGATACCGGACTGCCGGATGCGCCAAGGAAGATGCCGCTGCCGTTCACGACATAGTTCGATCCGATGGTCCCAAGCTCGGCGCTCGCCTTGAACTGCGTGACACTGGCGTCCAGGCTGGTGCCGACGGTGAAGCGGTTGCCGTGCCCGAACAGATCGTCCGTGTTGGTTGCCTGCACCGAAAACCCGCCGGTGGTGGAGTTCGTCGTTGTGCGATCGTTCTCGCCCAAAATCGTACCGGCCGGGAAGGTGTTGGCTAGCTGCACGCCATTCAGCCCGAAGGCCGGCGTGCTGCCGTCGCCGAAGCAGAGCAATCCGTCATTGGGCGGATCGCAAACCTGCGTGCTCGTCGGATTGCCATCCTGGGTCTGTTGGCCGAAGACACGGACATGCGCAACGGTCTCAACGGTCCAGCTCGGGGTGACTTCGACCT
>JAFAUV010000265.1 GCA_019243075.1 Bradyrhizobium sp. | reverse complement strand
ATCGCCGCGCAGGCGGATCGAGCAACTGGCCGAGGGCATCACGCAGGCTCTGATTCTTTGCGCGCACACGCATCTCGCACGCGCCGTGCGCCTGCGGGACGGAAGACTGATCGTCAATCCGGGCAGCGTTGGAAGTCCAGGCTACCGTGACGTACATCCATTCCCGCACGTCGTGGAAGCGGGCTCGCCCGCCGCGCGCTATGCGATTCTGGAACTGGATGGCGAGGCCTGGCAGGTGACGTTTCGCCACGTGCCCTATGACCATGATGCGATGGCAGCGTTGGCACGGCAGAACGGCCAGCCTGAACTCGCGAATGCGATCGCGACAGGTTGGATCCGATAACTGTCACTTCAGCATCTTCATGGGATCGGCGGCCTTCTGCTTGAGCTGCTCGAAGCTGCATTGCCGCGCCGCCTTGTCGGGTCGCCAGCGCAAGATCGACGTGCCATGTCGAAAACGTTCGCCGCTGAAATGGTCGTAGCAGACCTCGATGACGAGCTTGGGCTTCAGCGGGCACCATTGCGCCGAGCGGTCGGTCGACCAGCGGCTCGGGCCACCCGGCGCATTGCCGGTGAAGCCCGGCGTGGCGATGAGCGGCTCGAGTTTTGC
The DNA here is from genome assembly GCA_019243075.1 of Bradyrhizobium sp. GTDB lineage: Bacteria > Pseudomonadota > Alphaproteobacteria > Rhizobiales > Xanthobacteraceae > Bradyrhizobium. The sequence goes on along the minus strand of JAFAUV010000265.1, from coordinate 3,298 downwards.
GGTCAATGTCGGCTTCTCTTCCTGCTTGATGGCGGAGGTAAAGCCCACATGGTGCAGCAGACCCTTGGCGTCATAAAGCCCGAGCAGCAGCGAGCCCACGACGCTGCGGCCCGCGATCTTGTTGCTCGCGTAGCGAAAGCCGCCGACCACGCAATCGGCGCTGCGGAATTTCTTGATCTTCTGCATGCCATCGCGATTGCCCGCCTGGTAGGGCAGGTCGAGCCGCTTGGCGATCACGCCATCGAGGCCAGCGCCGGATCGCGCCAGCCATTGCTGTGCAACCGCATAGTCCGTTGTAGCCGGGGACAGCCGAAAGCTCGCGCTGGATTTGAATTGGCTTCCGGCAAAAGCTTCCAGCGCGGGGCGCCTGAGGCCCAGTCGTTTGGCGGAAAGCTCCCCGTCGGCGCCGGATTGCAGCAGGTCGAAGACCACAAACAGCGCCGGCGTCTCCTGCGAGAGCTTCGTGACGCGGCTTGCCGCCGGATGAATCCGTTGCAGCAGATCGTCGAACGAGAAGGTCTTGCCGTGCGGCACGACGATCTCACCATCGAGCAGGAAGGTCGTTGCCTTCAGCTCGAGCGCGGCGGCGATGAGTTCAGGGAAATAACGGCCGAGGTCCTCGCCCGATTTGGATCGGAGCTCGACCGTCTTGCCCTGGCGCGACATCAGGCAGCGAAAGCCATCCCATTTCGGTTCATATTGCCATTGCGCCCCGCGCGGGATCGCCTCGACCGAACGCGCTTCCATCGCGATTCGGGATTTCGGGGCGGCCTTTCTGCGGGCAGGGGGCAATCGGCAGGCTCTTCAATTGCAATACCAGCCTCTCCAACGCAAACGGCCGGCACTTCGCCGGCCGTGTGATCAAATAATTCGGTGAGAGCCGGTCAGACGGCGGCGGTAATCCACTGCTGCAGCTTCGCCTTCGGCGCAGCGCCGACCTGGCGGGAGGCCATTTCGCCGCCCTTGAAGATCATCAGGGTCGGGATCGACATCACGCCGTATTTCGACGCCGTCTTCGGGCTCTCGTCGACGTTCAGCTTCACGATCTTGACCTTCTCGCCCATCGCGCCGGCGATCTCGTCGAGTGCGGGAGCGATCATGCGGCAGGGGCCGCACCATTCGGCCCAGAAATCGACCACGACAGGCCCTTGGGCCTTCAGCACTTCGGCTTCGAAATTGGCGTCAGAGACCTTGCCAACGGCCATGGGGAACACCTTTCGTCGGTTGGAGAGCAGGCGCAGGGAATCGCGCCTTGGATCATGGGTGAAACCTATGAACGCGATGTTGCCGGGTCAAGCGCGGCCATCCCCGCGGCGCCCGGATGCCAGTTCCGCGTCCAGCGCGGGAGCGGAAATCTCCATGAGATCAGTGCTTTCGGTCCAGAGCAGCGCGGCGCGGACGGTGTGTCGGGAATAGAGCTTGCGCAATATCGCTCGATATAGGGCGAGCTGCCGGATATAGGCCGGCGGTGCTGCGGCGGCAGTATCGGGTGGGGTGTGGTTGGTCTTGAAATCCACGATCAATATCTCGTTTGCCGTCACCACGAGCCGGTCGATCTGCCCGGAAACCAGCGCTTGCGGCCGTGCGGGCAGGTCGAGCCGGCCGACAATGGCGACCTCGGCCCGGCTGCCTTCGGCAAAGACGGCTGCAAATCGTGAATCGGCGATCAGCGCCAGCACCTTTTCGCCCAGCAAGCTGCGCTCGGCCTGGTCCCAGGTGGGCGCGTTGCGGGCGAGGAATTTTTGCGCGGCGTCGCGGCGCCGGTCGGGAGCGAGATCGGGGAGCGATTGCAGCAGCCGATGCACCAGGGTGCCGCGCTGCAGCGCCTTGCTGCGCTGCTCGACCGATTCGCCTGATTTGACTTTCAGCGAGTCGGGGGCATCCGAGGGCCGCAGCAAATCGGCGGCAGATGCTTCGGCCTGCAGCGGCCGGCGCAGCCAATCCGGGCAGTGTGGCAGTGCATTCGCCACGTGGGCCGGCACCGCGGCCGTGGCGGCCGCGGCATCCTCCGGCCGCGCGTAGCGCTTGATCGGCCCGTCCGGCGTCGCGATGGTCGCTTCGACCAGGCCGGAGTTTTTCAGCCCTTTGCCGATCAGATCGTACCAGCAGAACTCGCGCACGCTGGACCTGTTGCCCGGCATGCAGCCCGCCACGATCAGCCGGTCGGCCGCGCGGGTCATCGCGACATAGAGCAGTCTGCGATATTCGTCTTCGGTCTGCTTCAGCATAGCCTCCCGGGCCGCAGCGACAGGCTTGGGATCGTCGGCCTTCTTGCCGGCCCAGACCACGATCTCCCCGCCATTGCCGCGCGGCAGGTTGATCAGCCGCAGCCGCTGCGTGTCCGAGGGCGATGACGTGGTGTCGACCATGAACACGACGGAGGCTTCCAGTCCCTTGGCGCCGTGCACGGTCATGACGCGGACCTCGTCGCGCGAGATTTCCATGTCGCGCTTCACTTCGGTGTCGGCCGAGCGCAGCCAGGCCATGAAGCCCTGCAGGCAGGCCGGCGCCTTGCGCTCATAGTTCAGCGCGAGTTCAAGAAATTCGTCGAGCGCATCATTGGCCTCGGGTCCGAGCCTGCGCAGGATTCGCCGCCGACCACCATCGCCGCCGAGCAGCCAGGCATAAAACGCAAAGGGGGTTTCCTGCGCGAAGCGGCGCTCGCATTGGTTCAGGCGAGTTTCCGCGCCCCTGAATTTCTCCTTGTTCGCCGGGTGCTCGGCGAGCGCCTCGCGCAGCGAACTCTTGCGACCCCACGCCAGCTCGAACAGATCGTCGTCCGAGAGGCCGAACAGCGGGCTCTTCAATGCGACCGCGAGCGCCAGATCATCCTGCGGCAACAGCAGCGCGTCCGCGAGGTTCATCAGGTCGATGATCGCGATATGCTCGGTCAGCTTCAGCCGGTCCGCGCCGGCGACCGGGATGTTGGCCTGCTTCAGCGCCTGGATGATCGCGTCGAAGATATTGCCGCGCCGGCGCACCAGCACCAGCACGTCGCCATAGCCGAGCCGCCGGCGTTCGCCATGGTGGCCGGTCGTGGTGCCGGATTCGATCAGCCGCCTGATCTCGGCCTGGATGCGCGTTGCAAGCTTCACTTCCGGACTTGTCACGGAGACGCCGTCGAACGGCGCACGCCAGCCCTCGATGTCCTTCTTGTCATCGTGCTCGGCCAGATTCCAGAACTCGATCTGGCTCGGCCCGGCGTCGGCGAGCGAATGATGAAGGGGGTAGCCGATATCGGGGGAATGGATACTGCTATAGATTTCCGCCTCGCGAAACACGTGATCGACGGATTGCA
>JAFAUV010000187.1 GCA_019243075.1 Bradyrhizobium sp. | reverse complement strand
GGCGCGGTTCTCCTGGAAGCCGATCCGGGCGGCCACGGCATTCGTGAACAGCGTGAAGCCGCCGGAGATCAGGCAGGTATAGGCGCCATTCGCGCGCATGGTCATCACCAGCTCGCGGCCGCCCGGGGTCGGCGTGATACGCTTCGCCAGCACTTCGTCGACCACACGGACCGGCAGGTCCCTGAGCAGCGCGACGCGCTCGCGCAGCGCCGGCTCGAACTCGATCTCGCCGCGCATGGCGCGCGCGGTGATCTCAGCGACATGGGCCTTCAGCCCGACAAAATCGGCGAGCTCATCGATGCATTCCTGGCCGATCATGGTGGAATCCATGTCGGCCAGAAAAAGCTTCTTGCGCCGGGTCGCGATCGGCTGCACCACGATATCGATCGGCAGGTCGCCGCGCGCCGCGCGGAGGTGATCGGAGATGGCGCGGATGTCCGCCTTGCTTTTGCCTAAGCTGTCAAAGGGAATGTCGGCGGCGACTCCGTCCCACAGCCAGTGTGCCGGCCCGGCCTGCGGCAGCACCGCGCGCGCGCCGTCAAGGACGCTGGAATCGAGCGCGGGATTATCGGGGTTGCAGATCAGCGTTGCGACGAGAGACATCTTTTGACTTCTGGGATGAGCCGCTCCAAAGCCGTGCTTATCGCAGGGCCGACTGCCAGCGGCAAGTCGGCCCTCGCGGTCACGCTCGCGCAACAGCGCGGCGGGGTGGTGATCAACACCGATTCCATGCAGGTCTATCGCGACCTGCGCGTGCTCAGCGCGCGGCCGACGCCGGAGGAAGAGGCCCTCATACCGCACCGGCTCTACGGCCATGTCGACGCGTCGATCAATTTCTCGGCCGGCGCCTGGGTGGCGGATGCGCAGAAGGCGCTTGATGAGGCCCGCGGGCAAAACCGCCTGCCGATTTTTGTCGGCGGCAGCGGGCTCTATTTCAAGGCGCTCACGCGAGGGCTGTCCGCCGTGCCGGCGATCCCAGCCGAAATCCGAGAGGACGTGCGCGCGCGGCTCGAGCGTGACGGCGTCGAGGCGCTGCATGCGCAGCTTGCCCGGCGCGACAGTATTTCCGCCGCGCGCCTGAAGCCGCGGGATCGCAGCCGCATTGCGCGCGCGCTCGAAGTCGTCGAGGCGACCGGCCGCTCCTTGGCCGATTGGCATCGCGAGGGCCTGCCGCCGCTCCTGCCTGCGGGCGAGTTTCACGCGCTGTTTCTCTCGCCCGAGCGCGACGCGCTCTACAAGCGGATCGATGCGCGGTTCGACGCGATGCTGAAATCCGGCGCGCTGGATGAAGTCGCCGCGTTGGCCGCGCGGAGACTAGATCCGCTGTTGCCGGCGATGAAGGCCCATGGCGTGCCGGCGCTGATCCGCCATCTCGCCGGCGAACTCACGCTGGAGCAAGCCGCCAGCATCGGCCGCGCCGACACCCGCCATTACGCCAAGCGGCAGTTCACCTGGTTTCGCCACCAACTGCCGGAGTTCGAATGGGTGACGCCGAATGCGGCGAGGGGGCGGTTGCAGGCCAGACCGTCATCCTGAGAGCGGCGTAGCCCGAGTCTCGAAGGACGAGGCCGGCGGTGGCCGCGTGGTTAGAGACGCGCGTGCCGCGGTGCTCACCATGATGGTTCGGCAGCGTGCTTGCTCACGCGCTTTTTGCGCGGACGCAACAAATTCCTCTCGCCGAACGCCCGGAACGCCGCTAAGCTCACCAAATCGCGGCTTTGAGGGCGCGGCTTGACTTTGCCGGTTTGGCCGCTATGTTCCGCGCAACCTTTGGGAAGCTTGGCGCCTCGCATGCGTAATATTATTACCAAACTCCTTATCGCCGTCGTACCCAGGCGCACCGCCGGGGATGGCTGACGGCCATCCAGAAACGGACGGTGCGCATGGGGCCTCTTGGGGCCCCTTTTTATTTCCACCAGGCAAAACAGGCCGCTGCCAACAGACGATCAGGACGAAGACCATGACTGAGAAGAGCCACGATCCCAACCAGATGACAGGCGCCGCGATGATCGTCCGCGCGCTTATCGATCACGGCGTCGAACACCTGTTCGGCTATCCCGGCGGCGCCGTGCTCCCCATCTATGACGAGATTTTCCAGCAGAGCGAGGTCGAGCATATCCTGGTTCGGCACGAGCAGGGGGCCGGCCATGCGGCCGAAGGCTATGCGCGCTCGACCGGCAAGCCCGGCGTGGTGCTGGTGACCTCGGGTCCCGGCGCCACCAACATGGTGACGCCGCTGACGGACGCGCTGATGGATTCCATTCCGCTGGTCTGCATCACCGGACAGGTGCCGACCCACCTGATCGGCAATGACGCGTTCCAGGAATGCGATACGGTCGGCATCACGCGTCCCTGCACCAAGCACAACTGGCTGGTACGCGACGTCAACGATCTCGCCAAAGTGCTGCACGAGGCGTTCTACGTCGCCAGCAGCGGCCGTCCCGGGCCGGTCGTGGTCGACGTGCCCAAGGACGTGCAGTTTGCCACCGGCACCTATCATCCGCCGCGCAGGTCCGACGTGCACGTCTCCTATGCGCCGCGGGTGAAGGGCGATGCGACGCAGATCCGCAAAGCCGTGGCGCTGCTCGCGGGCGCCAAGCGGCCGGTGATCTATTCCGGCGGCGGGGTGATCAATTCCGGCCGCGAGGCCGCCAAACTGCTGCGCGAGCTGGTCGAGGTCACCGGTTTTCCGATCACCTCGACGCTGATGGGCCTCGGCGCCTATCCGGCCTCGGGCAAGAACTGGCTCGGCATGCTCGGCATGCACGGCACCTATGAAGCCAACATGACCATGCATGATTGCGACGTCATGCTGTGCGTCGGCGCGCGCTTCGACGACCGCATCACCGGCCGCACCGATGCGTTCTCGCCGGGCTCGAAGAAGATCCATATCGACATCGATCCCTCCTCGATCAACAAGAACATCCGGGTCGACGTGCCGATCATCGGCGATGCCGGCAACATCCTCGGCGATCTCCTGACGGTGTTCAGGGCGGAAGCGAAGAAGCCCGACATCAGAGCGTGGTGGCAGCAGATCGCGCAATGGCGCGCGCGGAATTCGCTGTCCTACAAGAAACACAACGATATCATCCTGCCGCAATTCGCGATCCAGAAGCTGTTCGAGATGACGCGCGGGCGCGACACCTACATCACGACCGAGGTCGGCCAGCACCAGATGTGGGCGGCGCAGTTCTACGGCTTCGAGGAGCCGCATCGCTGGATGACCTCGGGCGGGCTCGGAACCATGGGCTACGGCCTGCCGTCGGCGATCGGCGTGCAGGTCGCGCATCGCGACAGCCTCGTCATCGACATCGCGGGCGACGCCTCGGTGCAGATGACGATCCAGGAGATGTCGACGGCCGTTCAACACGATCTGCCGATCAAGATCTTCATCCTGAACAACCAGTATATGGGCATGGTGCGGCAGTGGCAGCAGCTCCTGCATGGCAACCGCCTGTCGCACTCCTATACCGAGGCGCTGCCGGATTTCGTCAAGCTCGCGGATGCCTATGGCTGCGTCGGCATCCAGGCGATCAAGCCTTCCGATCTCGAAGGTGCGATCAAGGAGATGATCTCCGTCAAGAAGCCGGTGCTGTTCGATTGCCGCGTGGCGGCACTGGAAAACTGCTTCCCGATGATCCCCTCCGGCAAGGCGCACAACGAGATGCTGTTGCCGGAACAGGCGACGGACGAAGCAACCGCTACTGCCTTTGCCGGCGGCAAGGCGCTGGTGTGACGCAGATGAGGCAACGACGACGATCGCTCTCGCTTCACCCCGCCCCGCAAGCGGGGAGAGGCAGTGCGGCTTTCCCTGGACCGACACCATGAACCAGCCCGCTTCCGCCTATTTCCTCGAAGAGCGCCATGTGCCGAACGAGACGCATACGCTCGCCGTGCTCGTGGCCAACGAGCCCGGCGTGCTCGCGCGCGTGATCGGGCTGTTCTCCGGCCGCGGCTACAACATCGACAGCCTCACCGTGTCGGAGACCGAAAGCCAGAAGCATCTTTCGCGCATCACCATCGTCACCACCGGCACGCCGATGGTGATCGAGCAGATCAAGCATCAGCTCGACCGCATGGTGCCGGTCTATCGGGTGGTCGACATGACGCTGGCGGGCCGCTCGATCGAGCGGGAGCTTGCGATGGTGAAGGTGCGCGGAACCGGCGACAACCGGGTCGAGGCGCTGCGGCTTGCGGATGCGTTCCGGGCGCGGGTGATCGACGCCACCACCGAGAGCTTTGTGTTCGAGATCACGGGCAATACCGCAAAGATCAATCAGTTTATCGACCTGATGCGCCCGCTCGGCCTGGTCGAGGTGTCTCGCACCGGCGTGGCCGCGATCGGGCGCGGGCCCGAAGGGATGTGAACCATGCTGGCGCGCGACTGGTATTACAACCAACGTGGAAGGATCGGCCTGGAGCCCGCGGTCGCCTCGATCTATGGCACCGACGACGAGGGCGGCCTGCGCGCCCGTACCGCGCTGAAGGTGCTGGGCGTCAGGAACGGCTGGCGGATCGCCGACATCGGCTGCGGCAACGGCGTGCTCGCCACCGAAGCGGCGCTGATGGGCGCCGAAGTCGACGCCATCGACATTTCGCCGGCGATGCTCGCGCTCGCGGAAATCTACGCCCGCGACCGCAAGGCGCCGGTACGCACGCAATCGGCAGGCCTGCTCAGCTTCGCCTTTGAGCCCAATTCCTATGACCTGATCGTCAGCGAGTTCACGCTGCACCACCTGCCCGACTTCTGGAAGGCGGTGGCGATGTCGCGCATCTTCGCCGCGCTGAAGCCGGGCGCCAATTTCTATCTGCGCGACATCGTCTTCGTCAGCATGCCGGATGGCAGCGAGCGCAGTATCGAGCAATGGGCCGACTACAACATCAAGAACCACGATTTCGCCCGCGACAGCGTCGTCACCCATATGCGCGACGAATATTCGACCTTCGGCTGGGTGATGGAGCGCATGCTGACCGAGGTGGGTTTCGATCTGGTCTCGGTCGATTATCACGCTCCGATGCACGGCACGTATCTCTTGCAAAAACCCAGGCCCGGCGGACAAGGCTGAGCAACAAAAAGAACAACAATGAAAACGGCCGATGTCT
>JAFAUV010000132.1 GCA_019243075.1 Bradyrhizobium sp. | reverse complement strand
GGGGTTCGCCGCTTTCGCCACCCTATTGTCCCCCCTCCGACGCCGCGATGATCTCCTGCAGGGTCGCGACGTGGCGCGCGAAGGCGCCGCGGCCGGCGGCGGTGGCGGTCACCGTGGTCTGCGGCTTCTTGCCGACAAAGGCCTTGTCGACCGCGACATAGGAGGCTTTGGCCAGCGTCTCGATATGCGCGCCGAGATTGCCGTCGGTAGCGCCGGTCAGCTTCTTCAGCCTGGAAAACTCCAGCCCGATCGAAAGGGGCAGCGCGTTCAGCGCCGCCATGATCCGCAAGCGAAGCGGCTGGTGGATGACCTCGTCCAGTTCGGCCATCTACTCGCCCCAGCGCATCCACAGGCCGCTGACGATGAGGCCGCCGCCATTCACGATTGCCATCCAGATCAGGAAGGCCGCGCTCGTGATGAAGAAATAGCCGATCAGCGTGAGTACCGTGATCGTAAGCCCGATGGCGAGGAAGGCGCGGCCGAACCAGAGGCCGGCCATGCAGTAGAACAGCATGAAATAGATCGGCCAGAACGTGCCCATCTCGCGCGGTCCGAAATGGCCGAGCACGCTGCTGCAGAGAAGGCCGAAGGCAAAAAACAGCAGAAACGCCACCAGCACCCGTAAATCAAATGTGCCTATCGCGCTCTTCGGGCCTTGCACCAGGCTGATCGCGACCACCGCCACCACATTCATTGCGTTGACGGTGGGCCAGATGAAAAGGGCATAGCCTGGCGCGACGTAGGTTGCGATGTTACCGGCAAGCACCAGGACTCCGGATATGATCGCAATCTGGCTTGCCTGATCATAGATGCGCGACTGCCGCACGCGCTTGACCATGTCGTCGATGTCGGACAGCGCTTTTGAGGCTTCCTTGCTGTCGATCATGAGCTGTTTCCTTCAAGGGCGGTCATCGCTCACGTCCCCGCGCCGTCATGGGTTGCGACATAGTCGGCAATCTCGTTGACCGCCTTGGGCACGCTGACGACGCCCATGTGATCGACGCCGTCGATCAGCTTGACCTCCACGGATGGCGCCACCGCATGGACCGCGTCGGCATATTTGTCCGACAGCATCAGCTCGTCGTCGGCGCCGGAGATCAGCGTCATCGGCTTTGTCAGCGCGGCGAGATCGGCCTTGTAGCCGCGCGTCGCGAAATTGCGCATCAGCCGGTACGAATAGGCCGGCGCCAGCATGCTCGCGGAATTCGGCGGCACCGCGAAGGCGAGCGTCGGCAGCGCTTCGCAGCATGCGACGCCGAGCTTGCGCAGCAGGGCGAGGCCGAGGAAGCGCGGAATATCGGCGCTGGTCCAGCCGCCGGATTGCGGACGGTTGGTGGGCGCATCATAGCCGAGATAGGGCGCGAGCATGATGGTGCGCACGAACTGGTCCTTGATCTCCGAACTCGCAATGCGCAGCGCAAAGCCGCCGCCGGCGGAATGGCCGAGCAGCGTGATCGGCGTCTCCGGCGAGGTCTTGCGCACCAGCGCGACGAGGTCGGCCATGTCATCCTCGAGCTGGCCGATATGAGCGATGTCGCCGCGGGTGCCGGAGCCGCCATGGCCGCGGATGTCGGGCGCGTAGGTCTCGATGCCATCCGCGGCGAGCGCATCGGCAAGGGCATGCACCGCCGCGCTCGATCCCGACGAGCCGTGGACGAGAATGGCGATCTTGCCGGCGGCAGGTCCGCGCGCCGGATAATGGCGGTAGGCGAGCTCGGTGCCGTCGCGGGCCGAGAGGCGCGAGAGCGGCGGCATGCTGCTGCGATCGACCGAGCGGGCGGTCTCGGACACCGAGCGCAGCGGCGGTGGTTGCACGAGCGGGGTTGCGATCATGGCCGTCAATAGCAGGGTCGCGGCGCCGAAGGCCGCAAGCGACCACAATGCGAGCTTCAAGGGGAACCAAACCAGCCAGGTCAGCATGACTTCCCTCCTAAATCTAAAAACAGAGTACTCTGTAATACAGAGTTAAGAAGCAGGCAAGAGGATAAGGTAGGGAAAAGCGAGATAGCCATTGGCGCTGGCGGGCGAAAGTCCCTAACTTGGGCGGACCTGTTTTGTTCACTGAGTCGACATGCCCGCAGCCGAAAACCTGGTCAACGCGCCCGAATTCACCGTGTCCGAGCTGTCCTCCGCCCTGAAGCGGACGGTGGAGGACCGCTTTGGCTTTGTGCGGGTGCGCGGCGAGATTTCCGGTTTCCGCGGGCCGCATTCCTCGGGCCATTGCTATTTCGCGCTCAAGGACGAGAACGCCAAGATTGAGGCGGTGATCTGGAAGTTCGCCCACGCCCGGATGCGCTTCAAGCCGCAGGAAGGGCTTGAGGTGATCGCGACGGGCAAGCTCACGACCTACCCCAACTCGTCGAAATACCAGATCGTGATCGACGCGCTGGAGCCCGCCGGCGTCGGTGCACTGATGGCCTTGCTCGAAGAGCGCAAGAAAAAGCTCGCCGCCGAAGGCATGTTCAGCGAGGCGCGCAAGCGGCCTCTGCCGTCGCTGCCGGGGGTGATCGGGGTCGTCACCTCGCCGACGGGCGCCGTGATCCGCGACATCCTGCACCGGCTGGAGGATCGCTTTCCGCGCCGCGTGCTGGTCTGGCCGGTGAAGGTGCAGGGCGAAGGCTCGGCCGAGCAGGTGGCGGCCGCGATCCGAGGCTTCAACGCGCTGCCCGAGAACGGGAAAATTCCGCGGCCCGACGTGCTGATCGTCGCCCGTGGCGGCGGCTCGCTGGAAGACCTCTGGTCGTTCAACGAGGAGGTCGTCGTGCGCGCGGCGGCCGCCAGCATGATCCCGCTGATCTCGGCGGTCGGCCACGAGACCGACATCACGCTGATCGATTTCGCGGCCGACAAGCGCGCGCCGACGCCGACGGCAGCGGCCGAGATGGCAGTGCCGGTGAAAAGCGAGCTGGTCGCTACGGTCGAAAGCCTGGCGCGCCGCGTGTTCGTCTGCTGGCAGCGCGGTCACGAAGGCCGCCGCAACGAGCTGCGCGCGGCGAGCCGCGCGCTGCCGGCCGCGAACGAATTGCTGGCGATCCCGCGGCAGCGGCTCGATGCTGCGGCGGGCGGCCTGCCGCGCGGATTGCGGGCCAACACGCATGCGCATTTCCGCCGCTTTGCCGAAACCAGCGGCCGTCTCACGCTGCGGGTGCTGCGCGGACAGGTGGCGCAGGCGCGGCAACATCTGATCGTGTCCGGCCAGCGGCTGGATCATTGCACGCGATCGCTGCTGCGCAGCCGCCGCGACCGTTTCGCCGGACTGGAGGCGCGGCTGAAAGCCTCCAGGTTTGCCTATGCCCAAGCGCAGCGCCATGCGATCGCACGCGAGTTCGAACGGACAGAGCGATTGGCCGAGCGCGCCGAGCGCGCGATGCTGACCATGCTGGATCGGCTTGAGGCGCGGATGCTTCATAGCGGTCAATTGCTTACCGCCCTGTCCTATCGCAGCGTGCTGGCCCGCGGCTTTGTCCTTGTGCGCGACGAGGCCGGTCATCCCCTGCATGCGGCGGCCGATGTCGGCGCCGGCGCCCGGCTCGAGCTCGAATTTTCAGATGGGCGGGTGGCGGCGACGGCCGGCACGGATCGACCCGTGCTGGCGCCGCAACCAAGTGCCGCCAGCGCTCCGCGCCGGCCGCGAACGCCCAAGCGCGCGGCCAAGCCCGTCGACCAGGGCAGCTTGTTTTAGGAAGCGCCCAGGATGCCCGCCTCTGCTCTTCCCGCGAGGGAAGAGCTGAACTCGCATCACCGCGCCAGCCACTCCGCGACCAGCTTCTGCGAATCCGCGCGCGCCTCGGGATCGCTGCCGAGATGGCCGCGCTCCGGCACTGCCGCGTCGCTGCTGGCAGCCGCCGCGTGCAGCGGCAGATTGGCGCGATCGAAATCGTGATAGGCGCCGGGATAGACCACGATGCGCGTCAGCGCGCTGCGGCCGCGCGCGCCCTCGATCATCTGGCGGCAGGCCGGCGGCGAGGACACGTCGTCCTTGGCGCCGATCAAAAGCAGCGTCGGCACCCGCGCGCTCCAGCCGAGCCCCGCCGAGATGCGGCAATCCGGATAGAACGCAATCGCCGAGCGGAAGTCCGGCTCGGCGGTGCGTGACAATAGTTGCGGGCGCACCGCCCAGAGCAGCGCGCTGGCCCCGTGGGCCCAGCCGATCAGGCTGATGCGGTCGCGTGCGACCCAGGACTGCTGCATCAGCCATTGCCGTGCCGCCATGATGTCCTCGACCCGCTCGCGCCGTGCCCGGACTTCACGCTCGACAGCGCGGCATTGCGGCCCGAGGCCGCGCGAACCGTAGGAATCCGGCAGCAACACGGCCCTGCCGTTCTTCAACAGCTGCTCGGCCCAATCGCGATAGCGCGGCAATACCGGCTCGGAATGGCCGGCGAGCCCGCCGCAGCCATGCAGCGCAATCACGGTCGGAAACGGACCTTCGCCCTCCGGCTTGAACAGCTGCGCATGCAAGACCGCGGCGCCTTCGGGAATTTCCACCTCATGCGGCGCCACGGCCGCCACGGGCGCAGCGATCGCGGGCAAAGCCACGACAAGGCATGTCAGTAAGGCGATTGCTGGCTTCAGGCGCATCGGGTTCTTGCGGGCCGTTCGGCGCTTTCGCAAAGGGCATCCATCCGGAGCCAAGGCTAACATGCAGCCATTTTTGCAAAACATCACAAATCGGTGGGTTTCGTTCCCCGACGGGATCGCCTATTTATGCTATTTGCAGCGTGCCGCCGGCGGGCGCGCGAATCGGAGAGTTCGATCGTGCTGAACAAGTTCGGGCCCTCGGGCCATGGCGAAGCGCAGGTGCAATATCTCGACGGCGATTTCCGCGTGATCTCGCCGGGAACCTATGTGCGCTGCGCCGTGACCGATGCCCGGATCCCGCTCGACGAGCTGAAATACTGGAGTGTCGACCTGCAGGAGGCCTACGCGCTGCCCAGCGCCGTGCTGCAGCGGCATTTCCCCGCTGCCCTGAAGACGCCGGGGTAGAGCTGCAGGGTGGGGCAAAGGCGCGTTGCGCCCTGGTCCGCCTTTCATACCGACTTATTTCGCGCTGAATTTCCTCTCTCGCGCCTTGAACAGGCGCTCCGTCAGGAATTTCCGCAAGCGCGGCACGTCGGCAAATTCCAGCGCGACCTTGAACGGCACGATGCCGTGCACGATGGACGGGACCTCGACTGCGCGCAGCCGCGCAAAATCCTTTTCCGTGGTCACGAGCGCAAGCCGATCGGCCATGGCGTCCGCCACCAGGCTCTCGATGTCGCCATCGGAAAAGCGATGGTGATCGGGGAAGCTGCGCTCGCGCGCCACCTCGACGCCGGCGCTGCGCAGCGTACGGAAGAAGCGTTGGGGATCGCCGATGCCGGCAAAGGCGAACACGCGCTTGCCCCTCAGCGTAGCGAGCGAGGCCTCCTCCGGCTCCAGATGCGCCGACAGCACCGGCGCATCGCGCGCGGCGAGTTCTTTTGCTATCCCCTCGCTTGCCGCGCCCGAGCCGACCACGATGAGCGCGTCGGTGCGCGCCAATTGCGGCTTCAGCGGCGCACGCAACGGGCCGGCGGGAAACACCAGGCCGTTGCCGAGCCCGCGGTCGCTGTCGATCACGATCAGGGAAGCGTCCTTGGCGATCGACGGGTTCTGAAAACCGTCATCCATCAGGATCACGCTGGCGCGCTGCGATCTGGCCAGCGCCACGCCGTTGATGCGGTCGCGCGATATCGCGACCGGCAGGCAGGCCGCCAGCATCAACGGCTCGTCGCCGACCTCGGCGGCGCTGTGGCGCGAAGGATCGACCATGACCGGCCCGCGCAGCCGTCCGCCATAGCCGCGGCTCAGCACGACCGGCCTCTCCTCCAGCTCGCGCAGGATTTTGGCCAGCGCCAGCACGGTGGGCGTCTTGCCGGCGCCGCCGACGTGATAGTTGCCGACGCAGAGCACGGGAACGCCGGCGTCGAAGCCGTTGCGCCGCAGGCGTTGCGCCGCGATCGCGCCATAGATCGCACCAAGCGGTCGGAGCAGGTGCGATTGCCATGACGACGGCGCGTGCCAGAACGCCGGCTCACGCATCGGCGGCTCCCATCTCCAGCCGCAACTGCAACAGATAGGGTTCGAGCGCGGCGAGCGTGCGCTCGAGCGCGCCGCCAAGCTCGTCGACGATGCGGTGCGAGGCCGCGGCCGTGGCGGCGCGGGCTTCGGGATCGGCGAGAAGCCGGCCGAGCTGTTTCACCAGCGCCTCCTCGTTCGGCGCCTTGCGGGCGCCGCCGGCGCAATCCAGCGCCTCATAGACGTCGGCGAAGTTGAACACGTGCGGGCCGTGCACGATGGACGCGCCGAGCTTGATGGCCTCGATCGGGTTCTGTCCGCCGTGCGGCACCAGCGAGCCGCCCATGAATACGGCGCCCGCAAGGCGGTAGAACAGGCCGAGTTCGCCCATGGTGTCGGCGACGTAGACAGCGGTCGCGGCGGTCGGCATCTCGTCGCGCGAGCGCAGTGAAGCCTGCAGCCCCGCCGCATCGACCAGCCGCCAGATCGGCGGCCCGCGGTCGGGATGCCTCGGCACCATCACGGTGAGAAGTCCGGGAAAGAATCCGGCGAGGGTTCGGTGCGTCTCGATCAGGATTTCCTCCTCGCCCGGATGGGTCGAGGCGGCGACAATGATGGGCCGGCCGCGCGTCAGCGACAGCAGGCGCTCGAGCTTGTCGGGATCGGCCGGCGGCGCCGGCACGTCGAGCTTGAGATTGCCGGTGGTGATGACATTGCGGCAGCCGAGCGCCGAAAAACGCTCCGCATCGGTCGCGGATTGCGCCAGGCAAATATCGAATTTTTCGAGCAGCGCCGAGATCGTGCCATGCACGCGCCGCCAGCGCGGGAAGGAACGCTGCGACATCCGCCCGTTGATCAGCACCATCGGCAACCGCCGCGCGGCGCTGCAGAGGATCAGGTTCGGCCAGAGATCGGACTCGATGAACAGCGCGAGCGACGGCTGCCAGTGATCGAGGAAGCGCGCGACATAGCGCGGGGAGTCATAGGGCACATATTGATGGATGATGTCGGGCGGAAAGCGTTTTGCGACGATCGCAGCCGAGGTCACCGTGCCGGAGGTGAGGAGGATGCGGACATCGAAGGCGCGCAGCCGAGCGATCAGCGCTGCCGCAGCCAGCACCTCGCCGACGCTCGCACCGTGAATCCAGACCATCGGTCCGTGCGGCCGGACATCGCGGCTGATGCCGCGGCGTTCACCGATCCGCTCCGGATCCTCCTTGCCGAGCCTGAGCCGCCGCTTGATCAGCGCCGGGGCCAGCGGCACGATCGCCGACGACAGCCCGCGATAGAACCGCAGCGTCATCGGCAGCGAATCAGCCACGTTCGGCCCCCTCCGGGCGGCCGACCATCTCGTAGGCCCGGCGGGTCGCCTGGTTCAGGATCGCCTCCAGCTTCAGCCGGCACTGCTCCATCATCTCGGCATCCGCGTCGGGCGGCACGTGAACTTCCTCGACACCCACCACCGCGCCGCGGCCGAACGGCAGGTTGATGGTGGTGCGGTCCCAATTCTTGAGCTGGATATAGCGGCTGGTGGCCATGGCGAAGGGCATGATCGGCCGTCCGGATTCTCGCGCCAGCATGATGATGCCAAGACCTACGACACGCGAGCGCTTCGGCACGTCGGCGGTCAGCGCCACATTATAGTCGTCGGCGAGCGCGCGCACCATCTCCTTGAAGGCGCCGACCCCGCCCTTGCGGTGAAACGAATTGCCGTGATCGCCGGAGCCGCGGATCGTGCCGACGCCGAGCCGCTCGGCCGCGATCGCATTGAACTCGCCGTCGCGGTGCAGCGAGATCAGCACCTTGGCCTTGTGCGCGGGCTTGGTCTTGATGAACGGCGTGAGGAAATGCTGGCCGTGCCAGAACGCGAAGATCGCGGGGAATTGCCCCTCGACCCGGGCATAGAGCGCGTCCTTGCCACCAGGCTCGAAAATGAAGCGGTTGGTCCTGAAGACCAGCCGCAACCATT
>JAFAUV010000374.1 GCA_019243075.1 Bradyrhizobium sp. | reverse complement strand
TGCTCGCCGATCCGCGAGCGGCCCTTGCCTTCGACCGCGGTGAATACGGTGGCATCGGTCGAGCGGTAGCGCGCGGTCGCAAAACCCTTCGGCAGCAGCTGGATGAAGGTGCCGATGGTCGGCATCGCGAAATCGCCGGTCTCGGGATTGGAGAATTTCAGCTTCAGCCCATGGCAGGCGTCCCACTCCTCACGGGTGCGCGCCTGCTCCAGCGCCTCGCGCGTATAGCTGTAGGGATAGTTGAAGATCGGCGAGGTCTTGGATTTGCGTTTCTCGTCGACAGGCAACAGGTTGCGGCCATAGCGGGCAAAGCTGTCGCCCGCCGGCTTGGTGATCTTCTGCTGGTCGTCCTTCAACCCTTCGGCAAAGGAGGCATCGAAGAATTGCACCATCGGAATGTCGAGCCCGTCGAGCCAGAACATCGGCTCGCTGGTCTCGTTGGAATGGTCGTGCCAGGTCATCGAGGGCGTGATCACGAAGTCGCCGGGTTCCATGGCGGTGCGCTCGCCGTCGACGGAAGTATAGGCGCCCTGGCCTTCGAGGATGAAGCGCAGCGCCGACTGGCTGTGGCGGTGGGCGGGCGCGATATCGCCGGGCACCACCATCTGGATGCCGGCAAACAGCGAGGTCGTCACCTTCGATTGACCGCGCAGCCCCGGGTTCTCCAGGATCAGGACCCGCCGCTCGGCCTCCTTGGCGGTGATCAGTTTGCCCGCTTCCGTCATGTAGTCGCGGATCATGTCGAACTTCCAGAGATGCGGCCGGCAGGCGCTCCTCGGCTCCGGCGTGATGATGTCGCCCATCACGTTCCACAGCGCGGAGAGGTTTTCGCCGTCGATCTTCCTGTAGAACGCCTCGCGTTCCGGCGTCTTCAACACGGTTTCCATGGGCGGTCTCCCCTGTTCTTTTCAGTAGATTGACAGCATACTTACAATATGGATAGCGTCAACTGACGAAGAAGACGTCAAAACAAGCGAGCATGGAGGGAGGTTCCGATGAAGCTGCACGGCTATTTTCGCAGCAGCGCGTCCTACCGGGTCAGGATCGCCTTGAACCTCAAGGGCCTCAGCGTCCAGCACCTGCCGCATCACCTTCGCAAGGGCGAACAGTGCGCGCCCGGCTATCTCGCGATCAACCCCCAGGGTCTGGTGCCGACGCTGGAGGACGATACCGGCGCCGTAGTGACCCAGTCGCTTGCCATGATCGAATGGCTGGACGAAACCCATCCGGAGCCGCCGCTCTTGCCCAGGGATCCGCTGCGGCGCGCCAAAGTCCGCGCCTTTGCCCAGGCCATCGCCTGCGACATCCATCCGGTGCAGAATTTGAAGGTGCTGGCGCGGCTGCGCGAGCTCGGCCTGCCGGAGGAGAAGGTGACGGCCTGGGCCGGCTGGGTCAACCGCGAGGGGCTGTCGGCCTGCGAAAAACTCATAGCGGGCGAGCCCGGACCGTTGTGCTTCGGTGACAGGCCCTCGCTCGCCGATCTCTGCCTGGTGCCGCAGCTGGCCAACGCGCGGCGCTTCGGCGTCGACGTCAACGCCTTCCCGCGACTGCTCAAGGCTGAAGCCGCGGCAAAAGCGATCAAGGCGTTTGCCGACGCCGCTCCGGACAAGCAGCCCGATGCCGAGTAAGACGACGCCGATCACCATGGACGCGGTCTATACCGCGCCCGGTTATCTCTTTCGCCGCATGCAGCAGATTGCCGTCGCGCTGTTTGTCGAGGAATGCAGGGCGTTCGATCTCACGCCGGTGCAATATGCCGCGCTGGTGGCGATCCACACCCATCCCGGCATCGACGCGACAAGGCTTTCGGCGGTGATCGCCTTCGACCGTTCGACGCTCGGCAATGTGATCGAGCGGCTGGAAGCCAAGAAGCTGATCGAGCGCAAGCCCTCATCGGAGGACAAGCGGGTCAAGCAGCTCCATCTCACCAGGGCCGGCACGGCGATGCTGCGCGACATCACGCCCTCCGTCGATCGCGCGCAGGTTCGGATGCTGCAGCCGCTGCGACCTGCGGACCGCAAGGCGCTGATGGCGCTGCTCGAGCAGCTCGTCGATCTCAACAACGAGGCCTCACGCGTGCCGCTGCGCGCAGAAGACGCGCTCGAACATCTCGGCAAGCTCGTCGGATGACGGTGCGGACGCAGCCGATCCTGATTGCGGGCGGCGGCATCGGCGGCCTCGCCGCGGCGCTCGGGCTGGCGCAAAAGGGCTTTCGCTCGATCCTCCTGGAAAAGGCATCCGCGCTCGGTGAAATCGGGGCCGGCATCCAGTTGGGGCCGAACGCGTTTCATGCATTCGACTATCTCGGCGTCGGCGAGGCCGCGCGCAACATGGCGGTCTATATCGATCAGCTCCGGCTGATGGACGCGCTGACGGCCGAGGAAATCACCCATGTCGATCTCGGCGAGCCTTTCCGCGCGCGCTTCGGCAACCCCTATGCCGTCGTGCATCGCGGCGATCTGCATGGCGTGTTCCTGAAGGCCTGCCGCGACTGCGAGCTGATCGACTTGCGCGTCTCGAGCGAGGTCATGGGCTATGACCAGGATGGCTCATCGGTGACGGTGCGGCTCGCCAATGGCCAGCACATCGCCGGCTCGCTGCTGATCGGGGCCGACGGCCTATGGTCGAATGTGCGCAAGCAGGTGACCGCCGATGGACCGCCGCGCGTCTCCGGCCACACCACTTACCGTTCGGTGATCCCGACCGAGCAGATGCCTGAGGATCTGCGCTGGAACGCGGCGACGCTGTGGGCCGGCCCGAAATGCCACATCGTGCATTATCCGCTGTCCGGCTGGAAGATGTTCAACCTCGTCGTCACCTATCACAACGACGCCCCGCAACCGGTCGCGGGCAAGCCGGTCGGTGAACAAGAGGTGATGCGGGGTTTTGCCCATGTGCATGAGCGGGCGCAAACCATCATCCGTCACGGCACCAATTGGCGGCTCTGGGTGCTGTGCGACCGCGATCCGACCGAGCGCTGGATCGACGGCCGCGTCGCCCTGCTGGGGGATGCGGCGCATCCGATGCTACAATATTTCGCGCAGGGCGCCTGCCAGGCGATGGAGGACGCGGTCTGCCTGTCGCATATGCTGGCGGCACATGACGATCACTCCGCCGCGCTCGATGCCTATCGCGCCCAGCGCCTGCCGCGCACCGCCCGCGTGCAGCTTCTCTCGTGCGCCATCGGCGAGCATATCTACCATCCCGATGGCGATCATGCCCGCCTGCGCAACGCCATCATGAGCGCGAAGTCGCAGGAGGAATGGTACGGCGATCTGGCCTGGCTGTATGGCGGAACGGGGCTAAGCTAACTCCGCTGTCGTCCCGGACGCGAACCGTAGATTCCCATGGAATCTCCGGTCCGAGTTTGTTGCGCCGGCTACCCCTACATCCGCATCACCGCCTGGCGGTCGATCTTCCCCGTTCCCGTCTTCGGCAACTCGCCGACGAACCGGATCTCGCGCGGATATTTGTAGGGCAAGAGCTTTGCCTTGACGTAGTCCTGCAGCCGTTTCGCCGCGCGGCCTTCGTCAAAGCCGCCCGTCTTCATTACCACCACAGCCTTCAACGTCGTCCGGCGATCCGGCAGCTCGGCGGCATAGACGGCGCATTCGCGCACGTCGGGATGTTCGGCCAGACACAGCTCGACCTCGAGCGGATAGACCCATTGACCGGAAATCTTGATCAAGTCGTCGGCGCGCCCGCGGAAGAAGTGGAAGCCTTCGGCGTCGCGCACGAAGCGGTCGCCGGTATAGATCCAGCCCTCCTCGCGGATGGTCTCGGCGGATTTGTCCGGCCGGTTCCAGTACAGCGGCGTGGCGGAATCGCCGCGTACCCATAAGATGCCTTCCTCGCCGTCGCCGACCTCGCGGCCGTCCTTATCCCTGAGCGAAATCTCGTAGCCGGGCACACGCAAGCCCGCGGCGCCGGGCTTTTTCCTGTCGGCCCGGTTGCAGAGATAGATGTGCAGCAGCTCCGTCGAGCCGAGGCCTTCTATGATCTCGATGCCGGTGAGCTGCTTCCAGCCGTGGAAGACCTCGCTCGACAGCACTTCCGCGGCGGAGACGGACATGCGCAGCGAGGAAAAATCGGCGGTCGCGGCGCCCTCGGCCCTGGTCAGCGAGGCGTAGAGCGTCGGCAGGCCGAAGAAGACCGTCGGCTTGAAGCGCGCGATGGCCTCGAAGATCGACGCCGGCTTCGGTTGTCCCGGCAGCAGCAGCGTCGCGGCGCCGGCGGAGAACGGGAAGGTGATGGAATTGCCAAAGCCATAGGCGAAGAAGATTTTCGGTACCGAGAAGCAGATGTCGCCGGGCTCGAGCTTCAGCACGTTCCTGGCAAAGGCCGCCTCGCTATAGGCCATGTCGTGCTGCAGATGGACGATGCCCTTGGGTCGCCCGGTCGAGCCCGACGAATACATCCAGAAGGCCATCTCGTCGCGGTGGGTGTCGGCTTCGGCAAGCTCGCCGGCAAAGCCGTCGAGCCAGGCGTCGGCGGCTGCGGCATGCGGCGCAGCGTGATTGCCGATGGCGCCGTTGACGACGATGAGCGCCTGCAGCCTGGTGTTCTTGCAGGCCTCGGCGTCAAAGCGTGGGCAAAACTCCGCATCCACGACGGCAACGGAGGCGCCGCTGTCGGCCAGATAGAATTGCAGCAGATCCGGCGGGGTCAGCGTGTTGATGAGCAGCGGCACCAAACCTGCGCGAACCGCGCCGAAGAACGCCGCCGGATAGGCCGGCGTGTCGTCGAGGAACAGCAGCACGCGCTCGCCGCGCCTCAGGCCCATTGAAACAAGGCCGTTGCCCCAGCGGCAGGCTTCCGCGCAAAGCTCGGCATAGGTCCGCTGTCCCGCGGGGCCAGTGAGCGCCAGCCGTTCGCCAAAGCCCTTGGTCAGATTGTCGAACAGGACACGGCTCGCATTGTAGCGCTCGGTAATCGCAAAGCCGATCTCGCGCGCGGCGGCGCAGTCGCGCGGGACCGCGTCGGCGACCTCATATCGCATGACGCGGCTCCCGCTTTGCGGCCTCGTAACGCGCCATGAATTGCGGCGACATCGCGCGCAGCCGCGCCTGGTCGATCCGCCCGGAGCGCGTGATGTAGCTGTAGGCGAAATCCAAGAGCTCGAGCTTCATGTGCTCGGCAAAATTCTCGTACCAGTCAGCGCTGGTGCGGGCGGCGGTGACGAGCTTCTTCACGATCGGCTTGCGCCCCCTCTCATAGCGCGACAGGGCCGTCGGGATGTGGGCTTCCGCCTCGAGCGCCTTGGCCAATGCGATCGCGTCCTCGATCGCAAGCCGCGTGCCCGAGCCGATCGAGAAATGCGCCGAGTGCAGGGCGTCGCCGATCAGGACCATATTCCGGTGCGACCAGCGCTCGTTCCAGATCCACGGGAAATTGCGCCAGACCGATTTGTTCGAGATCAGCCTGTGGCCGTCGAGCGTGTCCGCAAACACGGCCTCGCAGATCGCCTGCGACTCCTCGCTGGATCGCTCGGCAAAGCCGTAAGCCTGCCACGTCGCCAGGTCGCATTCGACCAGGAAGGTGCTCATCGCCGGCGAGTAGCGGTAGTGGTGGGCGTTGAAGCTGCCGCGCTCGGTCGCAACAAAGGTCTGCGACAGCGTCGCGAAGGTCTTGGTGGTACCGTACCAGGCGAATGCGTTGGTCGAGGTCATAACCGAGGCGCCGAATTCGCTTGCAAAGGTGCGGCGGACCAGCGAGTTCAAGCCATCGGCGGCGACGATCAGGTCGTAGCCGGCGAGCTGATCGGCCGATGCGACGGTTGTTTCGTAGCGCGTGGCGACGCCGGCATCGCGGGCGCGCGCTTGCAAGAGTTTGAGCAATTCGAGCCGGCCGATCGAGGAAAAGCCGACACCGTCGATCTCGACGCTCTCGCCGCGCAGGTTGAGCGTGATGTTGTTCCAGCGCTCCATGCGAGGCGCAATGGCATCGACCGTTTCGGGATCGTCGGTGCGCAGAAATTCCAGCGCCTGGTCCGAGAACACCACGCCGAAGCCCCAGGTCGCCCCCGCCGGGTTCTGCTCGAACAGATCGACCACGGCATGCGGATGACGTTTCTTCCAGAGATAGGCGAAATAGAGCCCGCCGGGCCCTCCGCCGATCACGGCGATGCGCAAGGTCGCTCCTCCCATATTTGACAGTATACTTACAATTGGGGAGCTACTCTAGCGCCATGATGATGACGGCGCCAGACGGAAAAGCGTAGCGCGGGCCCGCCGGTCAGGCTGTCGCGAGGGGGCGTCCCGGCGGTCCGGCGCCAAGCCGGCCGCCAGGCTTCCGGATCAGGCCCTGGGGCCGTCACACCCTGATCATGCGCTTGCCGCGGTTCTCGCCCGCGAGCAGACCGATCAGCGCCTTCGGCGTGTTTTCGAGGCCATCGATCACGTCTTCCTGCACCTTGATCTTGCCGGAAGAGGTCCAGGCCTGCAGCTCGGTGAGCGCCCTGTCGCGCTGCGCCATGAAATCCATCACGATGAAGCCCTGCATGACCAGCCGCTTCACCACGATCAGGCCGGGCACGCCGCGCGGCCCGTGCGCCGACGGCACGCCGTCATATTGCGAGATGGCGCCGCAACAGGCGATGCGGCCGTAATTGTTCATCAGCGGCAGGCAGGCCTCCAGGATGTCGCCGCCGACATTGTCGAAATAGACATCGATGCCCCTGGGCGCCGCGGCGCGCAGCGCCTTGAACACCGCGCCGTCCTTGTAGTCGACGGTCGCATCGAAGCCGAGCTCCGATCTCAGCCAGTGGCACTTGTCCTTGCCGCCGGCAACGCCGACGACATGGCATCCCCAGATCTTGGCGATCTGGCCGACGATCGAGCCGACGGAGCCGGCGGCAGCCGAGACCACCACGGTCTCTCCCTGTTTCGGCTTGCCGATCTCGAGCAGGCCGAAATAGGCGGTGAGGCCGGCGATGCCGTAGATGCTGAGCAGATACGTCATCGGCTCCAGCTTCGGCATTTTGGTCAGGTGCTTTGCGGGAACAGACGCATATTCCTGCCATCCGGTGTCGCCGAACACCAGATCGCCTGCCGCGAGGCCCGGCGCGTTCGACGCCATCACTTCGGCGATGGCGCCTCCTGCCATCACGGTGTTGGCTTCGACGGCAGAACGATAAGTCGCGCCATGCATCCAGGCGCGGTTGGCGGCATCAAGCGAGATGTAGCGGACACGCAGCAGCGCTTCGCCCTCTTTCGGCTCCGGGAGCGCTGCTTCGGTCAGCTTGAAATGTTCCGGTCCGAGCTTTCCGGCCGGCTTCTCGATAAGCAGGATCTGCCGATTGACGCTTGCGCTCATGCCATCCTCCCATGGTGATTATTGATGCAGCCGGCGCGCAGGAAACGTGCAGCCGCATTCATTGTGCGTTGCGCATAACGTTAGTTCGAGCGCGCCTGGCCTACAACGGGAACATTCTGGCACACCACCGCGGTTGCGGAAGCGTGTTGCGTCGCTCTTGAAATCTGCCACACTCCTCTTTGCCGGACGACTGGACTTACGGGGGTAAGAGCAATGTCGAACAGGTTTACGCAATATATTCTCGGGGCGATGGTGCTCGGCATCATCATGGGCACCCTTATCTTCAACTTCCTGCCCGACAGCCGCGCCGAGCTCGCAGCCGACATCAATCTGATCGCCATGCTGTTCCTGCGCCTGATCAAGATGATCATCGCGCCCCTGGTGTTCGCGACGCTGGTCGGCGGCATCGCCCATATGGGCTCGGGCGCCAAGCTCGGGCGCATCTTTGCCAAGACCATGGGGTGGTTCATCAGCGCCTCCTTTGTCTCGCTGCTGCTCGGCCTCGTCATGGTGAACCTGCTGCAGCCCGGCGCCAACTTCCCCGGCACGCTGCCCGACAAGACCCAGTCGACCGGCCTGCCGGTGTCGGCCTTCTCGGTCGAGAAATTCCTGACCCATTTGATCCCGACCTCGATCGCGGACGCGATGGCGCAGAACGAGATCCTGCAGATCGTGGTGTTCGCGGTGTTCTTCGCCGTCGCGCTCGGCGCGATGCCGGAGCGGGCGAAACCGATCATGTCACTGATCGACGATCTCGCCCATATCATGCTCAAGGTCACCGCCTATGTGATGCTGTTTGCGCCGATCGCGGTGTGGGCGGCGATCACGGCGACGGTGGCCAAGAACGGCCTTCTCGTCCTGTGGAAGCTCGTCGTGTTCATGGGCGGCTTCTATCTCTCGCTGCTGATCCTGTGGGGCTTCCTGGTGCTGGTCGGCTTCATCGTGATCGGGCCGCGATACAGCCATCTGCTCAGATTAATCCGCGAGCCGCTGATGATCGCGTTCTCGACCGCGAGCTCGGAGGCGGCCTATCCAAAAACGCTGGAGGGCCTCAATCGCTTCGGCGCCTCGTCGC
>JAFAUV010000366.1 GCA_019243075.1 Bradyrhizobium sp. | reverse complement strand
GGCGGCCGCGATTCACGCCACGACGTCGGTCGGAATCACGTGCGGCTGATCGTCCTTGCTCATTTCGAGTGCGTGGAAATAGGCGCGGCGTCGCAACACCGCTTCGTCCGGATATTGATCCATGACCTGGTCGGTCTTCTCGTCGACTTCCTGATAGACCATCGCACCCGCCGCGCGATCGTAATAGGCCTGGTGCGAGACGTCGTAGCTCAGCAGCTGCGGATCGTTGCGCGCGACCGTGCCGGCATCCGCAGCGCTGACGCTCTGGCTTGCCGGCAGTTCGGTCATGACCCCGTTGCTCGCCGCCTGGCTGACGGGTTGAATGACGGGCGAAGGGGCCGGCGCGCCCACCGGCCTGATGCTGAAATCCGTACTCATGGCAGCCTCCTGAAGCCGCTCCCAGAGCCAAATCCCAACCCGTCCCGCCTGCAACCATACAGGCCGCCTTTCAATGTTTTGTTAGGGAATACGCTTAATCGCGCGCTGAGGCAGGCGTGCGATTTTGCATCAAATTGTCCGCATTTTCCCGCCGCTTGGTTGTTTGCGCATGAGCGTCCCGGAAAACCGCTGCACGTTTCTCGGGATCATGCCTCAGAGCGAGCGGCTGACCGACAAGGGCGTGATCTGGCGCGGGCTCGGCACGGCGCGGCGCCCGGCCGCGGTATAGGTGTTCGGGATGCTGCGCCGCTGCATCTCGGCGTTGACGCCGCGCACGATGTTTTCGGAGACCGCATGCGCGGTGGCGAGCACCGTCAAATTGATCTGAAGCATCGAGCGGAACACGTCGTGATGGCGGTGCAGCGTCTTCAACAGCTCGGGCGCCTGCTGCGACAGGTATTTCTGGCTCGCCTTCATCTGGCCGACGACGGCGACATAGCGGCGCGACAGCTCCGCCTTGTTCTTCTCGAACTGCATCGCCTCGCGCAGCTTGCCGGCGCGCACGAGCTCGGTCTCGCGCTCGATGATCGACAGCAGCCCATTCATGACGTCCATCAGGTTCTCGGCCAGCTTGCGCGCCTCGCCCGCATTCGCCGCGGCGGGATAAACGGAAGGCGGCTGTTGCCGCTGCGCCTGTGGGTTCATGTCGGCATCCTTTCAAGTCAGCTGGTGGCAATGGCCTGGGTTTTGGCCTGCTTCATGATGATCGAGCGATAGACTTCGCTCGCGATGCCGACGCCGCCGGCCTGCGCGAACGACTTCGAGTACTGCTCGGTCAGCATCGAGCGCCATACGCCGGTGCCGGGCGTGTTGCCGAACGGGCCTTCGCCTTGCAGGCCCGCGGTCATCTCGGAGAACATCGAATTGAGGAACATCGCCTCGAAATCGGTCGCGGTCGATTTCGCCCTGGCCTGCACCTGCGGCGCGACCTTTTGCAGGGCGGCCGCGAATTCGAAATCCGGCCGTCCATTGATGACGCGTGTGTTGAAGTCGATGCTGGAGGCGCGGCTGGACGCGCCGACGGGTAGCGCCTGCATCACATCACCTCGATATCGGCCTGGATGGCGCCGGCGGCCTTGATCGCCTGCAGGATGCCGATCAGGTCTCGCGGCCCGATACCGAGCCCGTTGAGGCCGTCGACGAGCTGCTGCAGCGAGACGCCGTCCTTGACCACCGCGAATTTCTTGCCGTCCTCGCTGACGGCGACGCTGCTGCGCGGCGTCACCACGGTGCGACCGCGCGACAGCGGGTTGGGCTGGCTCACCTGCGGGCTCTCCGAAATGGTGACGGTGAGGTTGCCTTGCGCGACCGCGACCGTGTTGACGCGCACGTCGCGCCCCATCACGATGATGCCGCTGCGCTCGTCGATGACGATCTTGGCGGCGAGGTCGGGATCGACCTGCAATTGCTCGATCTCGGTCAGGAAGGCGACGACGTTGCCCTTGAACTCCGGCGGGATCGTGAGCTGCACGGTCGAGGGATCGATCGGCTCGGCGGTCTTGACGCCGAGATAGTCGTTGACCGCGGCGGCGATGCGCTTGGCCGTGGTGAAGTCGGCGTTGCGCAGCGCGAGCCGCACATTGGGCAGTCGGTTCAGTGCAAACTCGATCTCGCGCTCGATGATGGCGCCGTTGGCGATGCGACCGACGGTGGGCACGCCGCGCACGATTTTCGCGGCTTCGCCCTCGGCCTGGAAGCCGGAGATCGCAAGCGATCCCTGCGCCACGGCATAGACGTTGCCGTCGGCACCTAGCAGCGGGGTAACCAGAAGCGTACCGCCCTGCAAATTCTTGGCATCGCCCAGCGCGGAGACGGTAACGTCCATCCGCGTGCCCTGCGTGGCGAATGGCGGCAGGTTGCCGGTGACCATCACGGCGGCGACGTTGCCGGTGCGGATGGTGGCACCGCGAATGTTGACGCCCATCCGCTCCAGCATCGCCTGCAGCGATTGCTTGGTGAAGGGGATGTTGTTGAGGGTGTCGCCGGTGCCGTTGAGCCCGACCACGAGGCCGTAGCCGATCAACTGGTTCTGCCGTACGCCCTCGATATTGGCGAGGTCCTTGATCCGCGACGTGGCTTGCGCCGATACGATCGAGGCCGCTAGCGCCGTCAGCGCGGCGCAGGCCACTCCCAAAAATCTCAAAGCCCGGATGCTGCGCATCCTCTGCTCCCCTCGAAACTCACTTTTCCCGGACGCTCGGCCACTCCCATAGCTTTCCGTCCACCGCTACCCTATGCGAGCGCCATGCCACGCCGCGCCTCAGGCGTATTTTGTTGATGTCGTTGAATAAAATCTCCGGACCCGATCACGCGAGGCGGCACGGCTGAAGCCGAAACTGCCGCCTGCCGGCAAATTTTGCCGAGGCGTTTACGCGCCGTTAACCATAAAACGGCGAAGCTTCCGATGAGCATCTCGCAGGATCAGACCATGCGCATCTATGGACCGAACGGCACCACGTTGGGAACGCCGGCTTCGAGCACCAGGCGGACCTCGTCGTCCGGCTTCTCGCTGCCGGAAGATGTCGCCACGCCCTCCGAGGCGCGCACGGCCACGGCGCCGAAGGCTACCGCCAATATCGACGCGCTGCTCGCGATGCAGGGCATCGAGGAGGAGGCGGCCGAGCGGCGCCGGCGCTCGTTCGCGCGCGGCAAGGGGGCGCTCGATGTGCTCGACGAGCTCAAGCTGAAGCTGCTTTCCGGCAACCTCGACAAGGCCACCGTGCTCCGGCTGCGCGATGCCGCCGCCAACCTGAAGTCCTCCTCCGGCGATCCCGGCCTCGATGCGGTGCTGTCGGAGATCGAGCTTCGGGTCGAGGTCGAACTCGCCAAGGCCGGGCAGGTCTGATCTCCTGCCTCACGCCGCCATGGATTTGCGCTCTGCGTCGTAGCGGCGCTGCGCCGCCAGCACCTCCTTCAGATTGCGCTCGGCCCAATCGC
Source organism: Bradyrhizobium sp. (assembly GCA_019243075.1). Taxonomy (GTDB): domain Bacteria; phylum Pseudomonadota; class Alphaproteobacteria; order Rhizobiales; family Xanthobacteraceae; genus Bradyrhizobium. The sequence goes on along the minus strand of JAFAUV010000366.1, from coordinate 1,161 downwards.
GCAAATGATCGACCGCGCCGGCCAGCGTCGAGCCGAGCGGCAGGATCGAATATTCAACCGTCACCGGTACGGTTGCGATGACGCGTCTTCGAACCAGCCCGTCGCGTTCGAGGCTGCGCAAGACCTGCGCCAGCATCTTCTGCGAGATGCCTTCAATCGCGCGGCGCAACGCGTTGAAGCGCATCGGACGGTCGCGCAACAGCAGCAGGATCAGCACGGCCCATTTGTCGCCGACCCGGTCGAGGATCTGGCGGGTCGGGCAATCGGCCGAATAGGCATTGGCCTTGATGCCGGCCTTCATGGCGGTCACTCCGGAGTAATCAGGTGAGCTCAAAGTGGGTTCTTCACACCTGCAATGTTTTTCATATTTAGTCACCGATGGATACCACCCTGACCGATAGCACGGAGAACCTCATGAAGATCGCCGTCGCAGGCGCCTCGGGCCGGGCCGGCTCGCGCATTACCGCCGAACTCGCCCGCCGCGGCCATGCCGTCACCGCCATTGCCCGCGACCCCGATAGGATCGAGCGCCACGCCAACGTCACCCCGGTCAAGGGCGACGTGCTGGACCAGGCCGGCCTGACCCGGCTCTGGTCCGGCCATGACGCGGCGGTGTCCTCCGTCCATTTCACCGCCAGCGATCCGGACAAGTTGATCGGGGCCGCGCGGGATTCCAAGGTCGGCCGTTACCTCGTGGTCGGCGGGGCCGGCAGCCTCGAGGTGGCTCCCGGCGTTCGGCTGGTGACGACCTCCGGCTTCCCCGCGCAATACAAGGCGGAAGCGGAGAAGGGCGCCGCCTTCCTCGACCTGTTGCGGCAGCAGCAGGACCTGAACTGGACCTTCCTGTCGCCCTCGGCGCTGTTCATCGAGGGCGAGCGGACCGGCAAGTTCCGGCTCGGCACCGACCAGCTTTTGACGGGGACGGACGGAAAAAGCTGGATTTCCTTCGAGGATTTCGCAGTTGCACTCGCCGACGAGATCGAGCGGCCGGCCCATCTCAAGGCCCGTTTCACGGTCGGTTATTGAGGGCATGGAACCATCCCCGCTAAGGATGGATAAACCTGCCTGTGCAAGGCTTTGGCCCGGGCCGCTTTTCGAGGCGGCCGATATTGTCTGTCACATGGCGCCGCTATATAAGGCGCGCGCGCGGGGGACCCCGAG
>JAFAUV010000352.1 GCA_019243075.1 Bradyrhizobium sp. | reverse complement strand
GAAGCGCGGCCGGTAGCGGTCGAGCACATGTTCTTGCATCGCCGCAAGCGATGATCCGGCCTTGCGGCCGCTGTCGGGCTTCCAGTCCGGGCGGCAGGAGATCGGCGCATGCTCGGGATAGCTGGTGAGGCTGAGATTGAGCCGGTCGAGCCCCCTGACCCGCACCATCTCGCGCCAGTAGTCGTCGAGATAGGGTAGCAGCACGCTCATCGCCGGCACGGCGGGATGCAGATCGCAATCGACCGCTCCCGCGAAGCGCGGAGAAGCATCGCTGCCGCCGATCCGGCGATTCAAGGCCATGAACTCTCCTGTTTGCATCGGAGTACCCACGATGCCCTCCATTTTGACAGCGCGGCGTCCGAGATCAAGGGCCGCGCCCCTTTCGTCAATGATAGATCTCGCGTGCCAGCGCCAGCATGTGATCCATGCGCCTGGCGTCGGTGGTTCCGAGCAGCCTGCTTTGCTCCAGCTCCGCGACGGAGGGATCGATCCGATCCAGCGTTTCCATCGTCACCGGCAAGAGGCCGACATTGGCAAAGCACTGCTGCATGTTCTTGCCGAGATAAAACTCCATCAGCAGACGCGCGGCATTCGGGTGCGGCGCGTTCTTGAGCAGCGCCAGATCGTAGCCGACATAGGGCAGCCCTTCCTTCGGCGCGACGAATTTCACGGGCAGGCCCTTCAGCTCCGGCACCGACGTCAGCCCGACGGGAAGATAGAGCGCATATTCGCCGCGGGCGACGCGGCGCTCATTGGCGGGAATTTCGCGGCTGAATTTCACATCCTGTCTGGCGAGCTTGTCCTGGAGCTCGCGCCCGAACTGCTCCTGCAGCACGAAGAACAGCACCCCGCCGCCGCCCAGCGTGCGCGGATCGTCGGCCAGCATCCTGCCCTTCCAGCGGCGATCGGCGAGATCGAGCCAGCTCTTCGGCTCCTCGCCGGGCTTCACGAGCAGCGTGTTGGCGAGAATGCCATAGACGATCGCAAATACCGGGAGACGAATTTCGTCGGCGCGGAATTCCACCTTCAGACCGGTGAGGCTCGGCAGCGGGCCGAACGGCTCGAAGACGTGATCCTGATCGATCTGCAGCGTGGTCGTGGTGCGGCCGTTTTCAGAGAGGTCGGCGGCGAAGCGCCCCGCCGCCTGCTCGATGCGGATGCGCTCGCGCACCTCGCTCGCCCTCGCCTCCAGAATGTCGACGGTGATGCCGTAGGCCGCCTCGAACTGCTTCTTGAGGTCCTGGTGCGCGGCCAGCCCCACGAAGGCGCTGTAGAGCACCACCCGGCCCTCCTTTTTCGCCGCGGCGACGACGCCCTCCCAGGCCTCGTCGGCGCGCGCCGCGGCCGAGGCGGACAGCGCCAGCGAGCCCGCCGCCAGCCCCAGCAGGGCGGCGCGGCGCGTGATCCGCCCTTGGCGGAACGGATCGCGCGAAACCACCGCCCTACTCCGCCGCCTGCCGGCCGGGCGCAGGCCAGCGGATGGCGGATCTGAGCTGCTCGCGATAGGCCTCGAGCCAGTCGAGCTTCGCGTCGGCATAGAAGGAGCCGGCGCGGGCGTTCCAGAAAATCTCGGCGTCGTCGACGCCGGGGGGCACGGTGCCGTCTTCCGCGAAAGCGCGCGCCGCCGTCAGCAGCCGGCGGCGCGTGCGCGAGATCATGATGTCGCTCGGCGCCAGATGCTCCTTGGTGTGGTCGACGATCGGTCCCATGCTCTCGGTAACGGCCTGGTCCTGCATCACGATGTTGCGGATGCCGGAATAGATGCGATTGGTGCGCTGCGCCTCGCGGTCGATCTGCCAGTCATTGCCGAGGTTCTGAACGGGGCGAAAGCGGCCGAACCAATCGGTGGTGTTGGGCAGGAGATCGAGCGGCGCTGCGCCGGGTAGCGCGGTGCCGCCGGATTTCAGCTTCATCGAGGAATAGGTCGCCCCGCGCGCCAGCCCGCCGAAGATCGAGATCAGCATGGTATGGGTGTCGTCCATCGGCACCCAGGCTTTCGCAACCACATGGTCGGCGAAATCGGCGTTCGGCGTCTGGGTCCAGAACGGCAGGCAGAAATGCGCCATGCGCCAATGCGTCTTGCCGCCGGCCTCGGGCCGGTAGGCGCCATACATCGTGCCCCAATGGGTGTCGTCGACCTTGTACTCCGGCGCGCGGTTGGCGACGGTGTGGCGCGCGGGATGGCTTTCCTCGAAATCATCGGCGCTGACATGGCCGGCATGGAGGAAGCCGAAATGCGAGGTGTCGATATCGCCTTCGAGACCCTGCAGCCAGTTGGCTTCGCGCAGCAACAGGCTGACGCTCAAATCCTGCTCGGGCACGAACAGCGCCTCCAGCATCGGCATCGGCGGCGCTTCGGCGCGCGCGCCCATATAGACCCAGATCAGCCCGGCGCATTCCCGCACCTTGTAACTGCGGGCGCGGACCTTCTCCTTGAAATCCTGCGGCGGCGGCACGTTCGGCATTTCGAGGCAGCGGCCGTCGACGTCGAACTTCCAGCCGTGATAGACGCAGCGGATGCCGTTCTCCTCGTTACGGCCGAGGAACAGCGAGGCGCAGCGATGCGGGCATTGATGGTCGAGCACGCCGACGCGCCCTGAGGAATCGCGGAAGGCGATGAGCTGCTCCCCGAGCAGCATCAGCCGCATCGGATCGCCGTCCGCCTTCAATTCGGATGAGGCCGCGGCGGGAATCCAGTATTGCCGCATCATCTCGCCCATCACCGTGCCGGGCCCGACCCGGGTAAGATCATGGCCGTCGGTCGCCTTCGACGTCACCCTGGACATGGCGATCTCCCTTCCTCCCGCTGCGTTGCAGCAGCCGTCATTATATTTGCATTCTGCAACTGTTCCGGCCGGGGGTCAATCGTCGCATTTGCGGCAGCGCCCCCGCCGCCGCGTTTGAGGTGGGCGGCAAGCCCCACTATAGTTCCGTCGTTTTCGGGAACCTCTTTCACATGACGGATACCAAGGCCTCTCTGCCGCTCGAGCACTGGATCGGCTATCGCTTCAGCCTGATCTCGGCGCGGCTCGGAAATTTCGTGGCGCAGATGTATGCGAGCCGCCACGACCTGACCATGCCGGCCTGGCGCAGCCTCGCGGTGATCGCGCGATATCAGCCGCTCACGGCCAAGCAGCTTGCGATGCTGACCTCGTCGGACGCCTTCAAGGTGGCGCGCGCGATCGAGCTCCTGGTCCGGCGCGGCCTGATCCGCCGCGACGTGGACAAGGCCGACCGACGGCGCGCCAGCCTGCGTCTCACCGCGCGGGGACGCAGGGTCTATCACGACATCGAGAAATTCGTGGTCCGCATCGAGCGCGAGCTGACCGCCGCCCTCGATGCCGGTGAGCTGGCGAGCCTGCGGCGCTCGCTCGACAAGATCGATCAGCAGATGGAGAGCCGGATCAGGGCGCTCGACTGGAACAAATTCCTGAAATAGCCGGCGAGCCTCGGAAAGAGCGAGACCAGCTTCGCGGCGGTATGAGTCGCACCCCGGTTTTCGAAAAATGCGCCGGCAATCGCGCGCCCTATGGCGGCATCGGCGATCTGCGATGTCGAAGGCATCGTTGCTTATCTGGAGACGCCCAAATAGCTTTCGGCGTGGTAGTCTTCGCCGCAATAGGCTTTGGGCCGATAATTTCGGCCTTCAGGGAGGCCAGCCGATGTCCCGCCGCATGATTTTTGCTTTGATGGCGTGGGTGCTCTGGCTGCCCGGCATTCGCGCGCAGGCGCCGAGCCCGCCTGCTGATATCCCTCCGGCGCTGCTCGAGGACATCGTCATCGGCAGCCGCATCCTGGCGGATTTCGGCGTGCTCGACGGCTTCGGCCATGTCAGCGCGCGGCACCCGACCAATCCGAAACATTTCCTGATGTCGCGCTCGTTGGCGCCGGCGCTGGTCACCGCCGAGGACATCATGGAGTTCGACGAGGACGGCAATGCGGTCGATGCCCGCGGCCGCAGCCTCTTCCTCGAGCGCTTCATTCATGCGGCGATCTACAAAATGCGGCCCGACGTGATGAGCGTGGTGCATACACATTCCCCTGGCGTCATTCCGTTCTCCGTGAGCAAGACGCCGCTCAAGCCGCTGTTCCACAATGCCGCCTTCCTCGCCGCCGGCGTGCCGGTCTGGGATATCGCCAAGGAGTTCGGGCCGACCGACATGCTGGTGCGCGACAATGGCATCGGCAGGTCGCTGGCGCGTGCCCTCGGCGACAAGGCGGTCGTGCTGATGCGCGGCCATGGCGATGCCACGGTCGGCCCCGACGTCAAGGTCGCGGTGTTCCGCGCCTATTACACCGACGTCAATGCGCGCCTGCAATCGCAGGCGATCGGGCTTGGCAGCGTGATCACCTATCTGAGCACGGAGGAAGGCGCCAAGGCCGACACCATCAATCTCGCCGTCATCGACCGCATCTGGAACCTGTGGAAGCTGCGGGTGCAGGGGGAGATGAGCAAATAGCGCGCCCGATCAATAGAACCGGTGGAAATGGTGGATCGGCCCATGGCCATGGCCGACGGTGAAGCGATCGGCCGAGGCGATCGCCGCGCTGATGAAGGCCTTGGCGTTGCGGACGGCGATTTCCAGCTCGGCGCCCTTGGCAAGCTCGGCGGCGATCGCCGAGGACAGCGAGCAGCCGGTACCATGGGTGTTTCGGGTCGACACACGTGGCGCCGACAGCGCGATGCGGCCATTCGCACGGATCAGGTAATCGGTGCTTTGGCTGCCCTGCCCGTGGCCGCCCTTGATCAGCACCGCCGGGCACCCGAGCGCCAGCAGCTTTTGGCCCTGGCTTTCGATCGCCGCCCCGGTCGCGGCGACCGGCTCATCCAGCAACGCGGCGGCCTCAAGCAGATTCGGGGTGATGATGGTGGCCAGCGGAACGAGCTTCTGGCGAAGCGCATCGACCGCTTCCGCGGCCAGCAGCCGGTCGCCGGAGGTCGCGACCATCACGGGATCGAGCACGACAGGTTTCGGCGACCAGCGTTGCAGCGCCGCCGCGATCGCCTCGATGGAGGCAAGCTGCGCCACCATTCCGATCTTGATTGCGCCGACCTCGAGGTCGCCGCACACGGCCTCGATCTGCGCCCGCAGGAACTCGGCCGGGACCACATGAATGCCGGCGACGCCCCTGGTGTTCTGCGCCGTCAGCGCCGTGATCGCGCAGGCGCCATAGACGCCGAGCGCGGCAAAGGTCTTCAGGTCGGCCTGGATGCCGGCGCCGGCAGAGGAGTCCGAGCCTGCGATGGTGAGCGCCGCGGGCGTGGTCATGGCCTGTCCTAACGCGGCGCATTCGCGCCGGCAAGCGCGCTCATGCAGCACCACCAATGAAGCTTCCGAGGGTCGATTGGTCAGGCGGCATCCCGGCGCGCGCGCCACGCATGATGCTGGCCCTCCAGCTCGCCGATCGGTACCGGCCCGCCCAGCAGAAAGCCCTGCGCGAAGTTGCTGTTTTCTGGAAATCGATCATTCCGCACGAAGTCTCCGAAAGCGGCATGCTCACTTGCGAAGTCGCCCGAAACTGGCCTATCTGAGGGAATTGTCTGCCCCGGAGACCGCCCGCGATGGTTCCTTTCTTCGTCCAGATCAAATGCAAGCTCGGTCAGTCCTACACGGTCGCCAATGCGCTGGCCGAAGCCGAAATTGCCTCCGAGATCTATTCGACCGCGGG
>JAFAUV010000289.1 GCA_019243075.1 Bradyrhizobium sp. | reverse complement strand
CTTTGAAAGCCCCGCTTTTGAACAGGCGGGGTTTTCTTGTTGGAGGAATACATGGATCGCGAAGAGGGTTTTCCGCCGCACGTCATCGGCTTCATGAAGCGCAAGCGTGAGAAGCAAAAGCCCGACGATCGCGAATCCACCGAGGGCCGTCGCTTTAGCGACGAATCAGGTCTGGCTCATCCGAACGCCTGACCGCTCATCCAAGCTTGTATCTGCAGGGAGCGCCGCCGACGCAAAACCTGGCGCTGCCGTTGAACCTTTCTTGGGGCTCAAAGACATACAACATGACTGGGGGGATTTACGGGGCCCCAGTGATTAGCTCGACGACCCCTGGGCGAGGATATTCCGTCCAGGCTGCGTCATCGTTCACCCAAACATCCATTTCGGAAAACCCCGCCTTGCGCGGGGTTTTCTTTTTTTGGCCGAATGCAGCTTCACCGGAGCGCACCGGGTGTGGTTCAATCGTTGCGCCGGAATCATTTTCGCAGACGATTTTCAGGCCTTCATGCTCAAATCCCTTTGCTGGAAGTTTGCAGCCTTCACCCTCGCGATGTCAGTCGCGCTCCCTTCCCTGGCCCACGCCGCCGACTTCTACAGCGAAGACCTGCGCATCCCGATGGCGGAGGCCGGGCCGGACGGGCTGGAAGCTTTTCTGATGCGGCCGAGCGGGCCGGGAAAATATCCGCTGGCGCTGATCAGCCATGGCACGCCACGCGACTTCGACGACCGCGCCGGCATGACGGCGCGGAGCTATCGTGCGATCGCCGCCGAATTTGCAGAACGCGGCTTTGCCGCGCTCGTGGTGCTGCGGCGCGGCTACGGCTCCTCGCCCGGCGGTAAGGTCGACAGCTACGGCTCCTGCGATCAGCCCAACTTTCGCGCAGCCCTCGCCGTCTCGGTCGCCGACCTGCAGGCGGCGATCGCGGCGATGCAGGCACGGCGCGACGTTACCACCGACAGCATGATCGCCGTCGGCCATTCGGCGGGCGGGCTGGCCACCGTCGCCTTGACCGCGCAGGCGCCGCCTGGGCTTGCCGCCGCGATCAATTTCGCAGGCGGGCGCGGCTCCAGCAGCGCCGGGTCGGTGTGCGGCGACAAGGCGCTGGCCGAGACGTTCCGGCAGATGGGAACGACCTCGCGCACGCCGATGCTGTGGGTTTATGCGAAGAACGACCGCTTCTTCTCGCCCGGGCTGGCGCACCGCTTCCGTGACGCATTCGTGGCCGGCGGCGGCAGCGTTACCTTCATCGATGCGCCCTCCTTCGGCAGCGACGGGCATTTCCTGTTCTCCGTGAGCAGCGCCGCGGCCTGGACGCCTTATGTCGACGTTTTCCTGCGTGCGCAAAATCTGCCGCGCGCCGCGGCGTCGGTGTCGAGCGCGGCGCTGCCGGCGCCGCCGCAACTCGGCGAGGACGGCAAAGAGCAGTTTCGCCAGTACATCGGCCACACGGCGCACAAGGCGTTTGCGGTGGCGCCAGACGGGTCGTTCGGCTGGCGGTCACGACGGACAACGATGTCCGAGGCCTCGCGCGAGGCCCTGGCAGCCTGCTCGCAGTATTCGGCGCATTGCGTCCTTTACGCCGTGGATGACGCGCTCGCGCCTTGAGTGAGAAAGTCGCCTCGCATTCGATGCTGGCGCGAGCACCGGTAGCATGGCACCGGCATCTGTCAAGCGCCGTGACAATTTTGCCACGCTTCGTTCGAAACTGGCAACACCTCCGCCAGGCTGAGGATTCCGCGGTTGATCCCCCGCGCGCCCGGGCCAACTTTTGAAATGGTTAGTTAAGGTGTGTGATGAGCTGGAAAAAAGAGCGCGACTTGCTGATCGCGGAAACCATGGCTTTCGTGCAATCGGTGACCGGCGGGCGAGAAGAGACCGGCCGCGCCAACGGCGCCTTTGCATCCGGGCCGGCCGCCGAATCGCCGGCGCTCGGCGAACTCGACCTGAAGCTCAGGCCCGCGCCAAAGCCGGTTGCGCCGATCGAGCGGGTCGGGAGCGCGGAAGTGTCACCTGCGGCCGTCCCTGCCCCGCGCCCGATCGTGCCAAGCGAGTTCACCAGCGAAATCCGCGCCCGCGTCGCAAATTTCCGCGCGCATCAGGAGCGGTTCAACCGCGAACGCGAGCAATATTTCAGCGCGACGCTGGAACGCCTCCGCGCCGCCATCAACGAGGTAACCCCTCCGCGGCCCGACAAGTAGCGCAGGGCTAGCCGCCGATTCGGTCGAGTACCGGCAGCAGGTAATTCAGAAAGGCTTCGGGATTCTCGCTCATCGGGAAATGGCCGAGGCCCTGCATGATGGTGACCTCGCTGCCCGGAATGCTCTTGGCCACGGCAAGCGTCTCCTCCGGCGTGCAGGAATAATCATATTCGCCTGACAGCAGGAACAGCGGGCAGCGCCGGGTGTCGATCTCGGCAATGCGGGAGCGGATGTCGCCATCGATCTTGTAGAAATAGAGATCGCCCTTGAACACGCCGGGTCCGCCCTGCATGTAATGCCACAGCGTCTCCCAGCGGTCTTTCTCCGGCGCATCGGGACCGACTAGTCCGGAGACGATGGCAGCGCAGATCTCGCCGCCGTGCACATCCGACCGGTGCAGGAAATTCAGGTCGTAGTAGGGATCGACATGCGCGCCGGCCTGTAACCCGATGATGGCGCGGAAGCGCTCGGGATGCTCGAGCGCGAGATGCAGCGCGATCCGGCCGCCAATCGAGCAACCCATCACGATCGGCTTGTCGAGTTCGAGCGCCGACATCATGCTCAGGATCATGGTGGTATATTGCGCCGCACCGAGTTGGTATTCCTCCTCGTGCCAGCCGGCCGGCGGCGAGGATTTGCCATGCCAGGGCATGTCGAAGGCGATGACGCGGTGGCGCGCGGTGATGCGTGCATCGTTCATCAGCGCACGATATTGGCGGCCGTCGCTGCCCGCGGTGTGCAGGCAGAGCAGCGGCGTGCCCGCACCTGCCTCCTCGACATAGATCCGGTGCGACCGGCCGAGCAGGTCGAGATGCATGTAGCGGCCGACGATCGGCTCGAAATGCACGTTCATGCCACGCCTCCCGCCGCGGGGCGCAGCTTGGCGAGCACCTCCTTGAAATAGCGCAAGTGCGCCATGAAGATCTGAAGGTCGCCTTCTGGCCTGAGCACTCTGCGCCGGATCAGCGCCATCAGGTCGTTCGAGCCGGGCGGTGGCCTCGGCAGAAAGAATTTGGCCCATTCGGCCTCCGCCGCGCGCAGGGCGAAGGCCGACGACGGCATCACGAAGGGCCCCCGCATTACTGAGACGATCCTGCCCTGGAAGATCGAGACCAGCCAGGAAGTATCGCCGGATTGCAGAAGGAAGGTCGTAGTCAGATAGCGGCCGCGCCGGACCAGTCCCGCATCTTCGTTCACCCGCTCCTTGAGGCCCTCCAGCATATCAGCGTCTCCCCGATTTCGTTGGCAGGGCATGATCAGGGGAACGCAGACGCCGTCAATCGATGACGTCACAACCAGACGCATACCAGCACGACGTTGGCCGCGCAGGCCACCGCCAGCGCCACGGCGAGCGTCAACTGCGTGCGCCCGCAAAAGGTATCAAGACCGCCTTCCATGGCGAGAACATCCGGCGATTCTAGGCCAGGAGTCCCGGAGATTCTTTTTTCCGCGATTCATCGGTCGTTTACGACTCAGGCCGGCCCGGCCCGAATGGCGCAAATCCGCCCTGTTCTGCCCCGAAAGGCCCGGTTTTCCGTCGAAACCTCAGCACGACTCGGACGTTAGGGTCGAGGTTTCAAGCGGAGCTTTCAATGCCTTACGCGCTGTTCTCCAACGACACCAGGATCAGCAAAGCCTATCCCGCCGAGGCCGATGTCTGGAGGTTCGCGCGCTTGAGCGGCCTTGTGGTCGACGTGGCTTCCGACGAGGACAGGGCCACGCCGCATCCGGTGCTGGACAACGATTACGAGGTCAGGGTCTGCCACGCGGAACCGGATGAGGATCCCGCGAAGAACAAGGCCGAAGCCGAGCGCCTGGCGCGCAAGGAGCCGCAGTTCACGTCATAGGCGATCGATTTGAGCGAAGTGGCCCCTCTCGCCGGCGACACGGGGTCGCGGGGCCCTGAGGGCAACGCGCCTTTACGGGGTGGCCACCGCGAGCGAGGCCTGCTCGGAGGCGAGCGCCACGCAAACGCGCTTGCGATGCAGTCCCCTGATCGCGCCGGTCACCTTGAGCACCTTCCCGGCAGGACAGGAGACATCCTGCACGAAGGCGAATTCATAGGGAGCGAGCGCAAGAGGTTCTGATTTCAACACGGTCTGGGCGGAGCACGGCAGCGCTACTGCACACGAGATCACTACCGACGCCAAGATACGCATGTTCGTTGTCCACCAGCCGGCAGGAAACAATAGCCGAACTGCATGACAGGTTTCATGCGCGCGCGAGATTATTTCGTTCGAACAGCGCAAAGCCAAAGGCCGGCATCGCGCCGGCCCTTGCGGTGTGTCGAAGAATTCCGCGTCAGTATTTGGCCGCGACCGGCCCGCCCCAGCCGAAGCGGTAGTTCACGCCGACCTTGACCGTGTGCTCGTCGTCGCGAAAGCGCGAACCGACGATCGGCGCCGGGCCGCTGGTGAAAGTGGTGCTGCCGAAATTATAGTATTGGTATTCGGCTTTGGCCGACCAGTTGGGCGCGAACATGTATTCGAGGCCGGCACCGACGGTCCAGCCGTCCTGGTGACTGCCGTCGGTCGTGAAGGCGGCCGGCGTGCCGGCGATGCTGACCCCGATATTGGGGTTGTCGCGCCAGGCATAACCGCCCTTGGCGTAGAGCAGTCCGGGGCCCCAGGTGTAGCCGACACGGCCGGTGACCGAACCGAGCTGGTCGCTGTTCGAGGTGATCTGGCCGCCGCCCGGGAACGCGACGCCGGTGGTGTGGCTGTTCAGCCAGCTATATTGGGCTTCGACGCCCACCACGCCGTTGGTCGCGAACTGGTAGTCGAAACCACCTTGGACGCCGCCCAGGAAGCGGCCATCGCTGCCGGTCAGGCTGTTGTCACCGGCGAACGCGCCGCCGACATGTCCGCCGATATAGAAGCCGGTCCAGTTATAGATCACGGCCGGCGGCGTATAGGCGGGGGGCGCCTTGGTATAGGTGCGTGCCGGCATGTCTGCGGCAAACGCCGGCGCTACGAAAGCGAACCAAGCGGCTGCGCTAAGCAGAAGTTTTTTCATGTAAATTCCCCATCTACGTCGACTGCGACATCAACCAACAACTTGACTTCAATTTGGTTGCTTCGGGGCGAAACCGCAGGGGAGATGCCGCATTTGTGACGGCGGGGCTCAGAGGCGCTGAAGTTCCCTAGCCTGAAGCAGATCCACCCTCGATCCGGCCGATTTGCCCCCTTTGAGTGGGTCGCCGGCTGGAGACCGGCCGTTCAAGGCTCGCCGAAACGTGATCGTTTCGTTATCTCTAGCGCTGCATCTTTTCCAGATCCGGAAACGGCGCGTAAACCGTGCCGGCACATTCTTCGCCGGCATTGGTCAGGATGCGGTCGAGCCGGCCGCCGACAAAAACGATGGCCCGGTCGCGCGGCTCCCGATAAGAGCCGTCGGACTGGCGCTCGGCATAGCGCAGGCAGGCAATGTAGCGGACCCTGCCCCCGACTGTGCGCTGCACGGGCTCGGCGATCTGCCCCTCGTGCACGCCGACCGGATTGTTGAGATAGGTGTGCATGAAGGCGAGGATTTCGGGCCGGTAGTTGGTCGGAAATGGCTGGGGTTCGTTGCTGTCCTCCACGAACGAGATGGCCCTGCTGTCCTCGTTGCCGAGACAGCCCGCCAGTGCCAGCGGCAACAGCAGCATTGCCAGTACCCTCGCCGGTATAGCCAAGTGAAATCTCGTGTTCGAAAGATCCGCCGCCCGTGGCAGCGTTCTAGCGCCTCCCGAGAAGGAATGGAATCCGCAAGTTCTCGCAAGTAGAAAGCGGCTCCGGCCCGCCGCGCGACCGGGGTACAATCGCGGACGGGCCGGACTTTCCACTCCGCGCGGCGGGGGCAATGTGTGGAACGAACCGCGCCGAGAGAAACGGATCAACCGCGCCTGGTCGCGTTATGGGTGACGCGTTTGAGGCTGACGCTGTGGGTCTTGATCGCACCGACCTTCGTGTGGTGGCGATAAAGGTGATGACGGACCTGCTTGGCGTGATGCCCGACCAACTTGGCATTGGCATTGAGCGCACTGGCCTTGACGGGTGTCGCCTTGATAACGGGGGCCTGCTCGGTCCCGGTCGTCGCGGCGAAGGCGGGCGCGGCGATAACGGAAACGGCAAGCAGGGCTGCGGAAATCGTCTTGAACATGGTTGTCTCCTTTTGGATGGGATCTGAAAGGGGTCGGCTGGACGACCGGTCCCGTCGATCATGCTCGAACCATAGCGATG
>JAFAUV010000270.1 GCA_019243075.1 Bradyrhizobium sp. | reverse complement strand
TGGCGCAGGCGCTCGACAAGGTGTGACGAGGCATCCACGAATGCGACATCAGTGCTCGGCTTGCCGCCTTCGCTAAGGCTTCGGCGGCGAGTGAGCTTGTGGCCCCGCGAAGCCTTGGCGGAGCCGGGATCGGACGATCGCGTTGGCCGCGTCTCATCATTTCATGACTGCTGTCTCTGGAATACTGGATGCCCGCTTGCGCGGGCATGACGGTAGCCGGCTTCATTGATTAACCAAGCCTCGCGCGAAACCAGATCGTCGACCCGTTTCGTGAACCTGCCGTTTGGACCTCGTCACTAAACCCAGCCTGCTATTGCGCGACGTCCGGTGACACGCAGTGGACAGGACGTGAATCGATTCAGTTGCATTTTATCGTTCGCCATTTCCGGCTGCAGACTTCCATAGCGCCGGCCGTGTCGGACAGAACAAAAACAAGGGAGTGCTCCATGCGTCTGCACCATCTGTTTGCCACGACGTTGCTCGCGACGGTTTCGCTTGGCACCGTTGCCCATGCCGACAATTTTTCGACCAGCGCCGTCAGCCCCGGTCAGCTGCCCGCGAACGGGACCATTGCCGGGGCCTATCCTTCCGGCGGCAATGAAACGCGCTACTACTTCACCGCCGATCTCAAACCGGGCGTGCTTTCAAGCCAGATCGCCTACAAGGGAGCGCCGGATTCTGCCAAGACATTGGAGCTTGCTGTGGCCAATGCCGCAGGCCGGGAGATCGGCTCCTACTACATCAAGAGCTTTGGCGAAAACTACGAGTCGGCCCGCGGCTTTCGGATCGACAATAGCGGTCCTTACACCATCCGCATCGCGGTGAAGGGCCCGGAGGCGGCATCGTTCAAGGTCGACCTCGGCGGCTCATCCCTGGCAGGCAAGGTCGGCGCCCCGCTACCTGCGGCTTCGGGCTTCTCGCGATCTTTTCTCGTTCCTTCCGCGCTTCCCGCCGATGGCGTCGTCGCCGGCACCATTCCTGCCGGCCGCGGCGCCATGACCTCGTATTATTTCACGGCGCCTCTGAAGGCAGGAAAATTGATCTCGCAGATCGGAACGACCGGAAGCGGATCGACCTCCGACATGATCGAGCTCGCCCTGCTGAACCCCGATGGCACCTCCGTCGACTCCTACTACACCAAGAGCTTCGAAAAGCACCATGAAGCCACCAAGACGTTCAACGTCGACAACAGCGCGAACTACGTGCTGAAGGTGACCGTGCAGGGTGCCGAGACCACCGCGTTCAGGGCCGAATTCGGCGGCTCTGCCGTCGGCACGAAGTGATGGAGGTTGCCATGAGGGCTGGAACACTGTTTTGGTCAGGCTGCCTTGTCGCCGCCTTGGCTGCCGCGCCGGCACTGGCGCAGGATTACTCGACATCGATTGTGCGCCCCACCACGCTTGGAGACAGCGGCGTGATTTCCGGCACCCTGCCGGGCGGACAGGGCGCCAAGAGCTACTATCTCTCCCTCGACCTGCGGCCGGGCACGCTGCTATCGCAGATGAAAGTCACGGCAAGTTCAAGCGGGTCCCGCAGCATCACGCTCGATCTTCTGGATTCCGATGCCACCCGCAAGGACAGCTATTACGTGAAGACCAGCAGAAACGAGCAGAACGAAGCCTCGCGCGGTTTTCAGATCGACTCCGGGGGCACCTACAATCTGCGTGTGACGGTCGACGGGCCCGAAGCCGGCCGGTTCTGCGTCCTGCTTGGCGGCTCGGCCTTGCCGAACGCAAAGCCAGCCGAATGTCCGGCCGATCCGGCGGTCGCGAGGCAGGCAGCCTCGCAACCGGAGCCGCCGCCTGCCGCTGTTGCTGCTGCCATCCCTGCGCCGCAGTCGGCGCCGGAGATCGCGGCGCCCGTTCCGCCGCCACCGAAGACGGTCGAGGTGGTGACGACCAAATGCGAGCAGCGCCTGCGGGTCGGCTCGGAAGTGCTGTTCGACTTCGACAGATCGGCGATTCGGCCGCAGGCGCGACCTGCGATCGAGTACGTTGCGCAGACCGTGCAGCGGGCCGGAAAGCCGGTTACCATCGAGGGCCACACCGACTCGATCGGCAGCGATGCCTACAATATGCGATTGAGCGAGCTGCGTGCGTTCACCGTGCAGACCGAGCTCACGCGATACTTGGTCAGCGCCGTGCCCATGCAGGCTCGCGGCTTTGGCAAGTCGCGGCCGATTGCGGACAATCAGTTTCCCGACGGCACGGACAATCCCGACGGCCGCCAGCGCAATCGCCGGGTCGAGATCGTCCTCAATACCTGCATGTAGCAAATCCGGGGAGCGACCGCGAGGTCGCTTCCCGACACGACAGTCCGAACGAGGAGTCCTGAGATGAAACGGCGAGTGATCATGATGGCAGCCTCGGCTGCCATCATCCAGAGCAGCTCGGCATATTGCTGCAGCCCGGCGGAGATGGTCCAAAAGCAAAAGGCCTTCGCGCAAGCGACGAAAGCCGCTTTCGATCGCGATCCCGGCGGGGATGCGGCACGGCAAGCCAAGGTCAGGCTCGTGATCGCGCGTTACAGCGAGCTGAAGAACAGCACCAACGGCAGCTACATCATCGACATGACCTGCAAGGAGAACGACGAGCTGCTGGCAATCTACAAATAGCCGACGGGCTGCCAGCCATTGCAGCCGTTCGGCTATCGCCGGCCTCGAACGCGCGATAAGCCGTAAAACCATCGCGCAGGATGGCTCAGACGTAAAGATGGGGCACTTGAGCCTTCGCCCCAAGCGGGAAGATATCTGCCATGAGTTGGGTTCGGCCGCGATCTCGGCTATAGGCTTTCGCCAACCAGATACGGTTCAAAAATCCGGAGAAACGCCGTGAGCCAGACTGCCCCGCTGCCCGCATCGGTCCTCGAAGCGCTGGCGCGCTATGACACGCCGACGATCTGCAACGCGATGGAGGTGATTGCGCCGGAGCGGCGGCTGATCGGCTACACGACCAAGCCGCTGCTCTGCCCGTTTCCCGACCTGCCGCCGATGGTCGGCTATGCCCGCACGGTCGCGATCCGCTCGGTGCTGAAAAGTGGCCTGCCGGCGGAAGAACAGGCCAGGCGCCGCATCGAATATTATGAATATGTCGGCACCGGCTTTGGTCCGCGCATCTCGGTGATCCAGGACATCGACGGCGCCGATGTCGGCTATGGCGCGTTCTGGGGCGAGGTGCAAAGCAATGTGCACAAGGCGCTCGGCGTGCTCGGCGTCGTCACCGACGGTTCGATCCGCGACATCCCGCAATGGGCGCCGGGCTTCCAGGCGCTGGCCGGCTCGATCGGCCCGTCACATGCCTGGGTGCATGCGGAGAGCTTTGGCGGCGAGGTGCGCGTCGCCGGAATGACGGTGAAGTCGGACGATCTCGTCCATGCCGACCGTCACGGCGCCATCGTGATCCCCTATGAGCTCGCCGCCAGGCTGCCGGATGCCTGCGAGCTCTGCGGCCGCCGCGAGACGCCGATCCTGGAGGTCGCGCGCTCCAAGGATTTTTCACTGGAGAAGCTGAAGGACGCGCTGAAGCGCGCCGCAGAGATTCACTGAGGGTGCAGCCATGGACATGCGCGGCAAGACGGTCCTGATCACCGGCTCGACCGATGGCGTCGGCCGCTATGTTGCAAGCGAGCTGGCCAGGCAGGGCGCGCATGTGCTGATCCATGGCCGTGATGCGGTGCGGGCAAAAGCCTTGGTCCACGAGATCGAGGCACGCGGCCACGCCGCGCCGACCTTCTATCAGGCCGACCTGTCCTCGCTAGCAGGCGCACGGCACTTGGCCGATGCGGTGAAGGCCGGTCACAACAGGCTCGACGTCTTTGTCAGCAATGCCGGCATCGGGTCACAGAACAGCGGTCCGCAGCGGCAGGAAAGTGCGGACGGAGTTGAGCTGCGTTTTGCCGTGAATTATCTCTCGGGCTTCCTGCTCGCCTATCTGCTGCTGCCGCTGATCAAGGCGGCTGCGCCCTCCCGCATTGTCAATGTCGCTTCGCTCGGGCAGCAGCCGATCGATTTTGAGGATGTGATGATCACCAGAAACTATTCAGGCTCACGCGCCTATGCGCAGAGCAAGCTGTCGCAGATCATGTTCACCATCGATCTGGCAAACGAATTGAAAGGGACCGGCGTCACCGTCAATTCGCTGCACCCGGCCACCTACATGAATACCACCATGGTTCGCGCCGGCGGCATCACGCCGATGTCGACGGTAGAGCAGGGCGGGGCCGCGATCCTGCATCTCGTCCAGGGCGACGACGTTGCCGACAAGAGCGGACTGTTCTTCAACGGCATGCACGAGATGAAGGCGAATGCGCAGGCCTACGACACCAACGCGCGACAGCGCCTGCGCGAGATCAGCCTGAGGCTTACGGGGCTTTCGGCCTGACCTTGAGCTTGCGACGGCGCATCGATGAAGAGCTCCGCGCCGCATGCGGGATCGGCGCCTTCTTCGAAACGAACGGTCGCCCTAAGGCGGCGGGCAAACCTTCGAACCAGATTCAGGCGAAGTCAAAACCGAGGATGCCGTAGTTCTACGGCTGCCGTGGAATGCATACCTACTTATCGGTATCACGTGACCGTCGACGCAGGCGTTGCGGCCGCGTTACACGAAATCTTAGGAGTGTTGATTGCACGCTTGGCCAGGCACCCTTGGCCAGACACATCTGTCGTGAAGCTCGATGCGGTCGGTCTTTCGAAACATTTGGGCGAATTTGCATCAATTCCGCCTTCCGAAGCCGCGCGTGTCCGTGGCCGCGGCGACGCTCGGCTTTTCGCTGTGCGCCTGCGCCGCGATCGTCGGTCTCGAAATCTCACACGTTGTGGAGGAGCGCGCCAAGGCCCTTGCAGACGGAAATCGGGACACGACCAATCTCGTCGCCTCCCTCGTTCAGCATGCCGAGTTGACCTTCCGATCCGCCGACATGCTGTTGCTGGGCATCGCCGAGCGCGCGGAGCACGACGGCACCGAGGGGCGCGCGGCGCGCGACAGGTTGACGTCCTGGTTTCAGCAGGCCGTCAAGCTGCCGCAATATCAGGCCCTCGCGCTGGTCGACGAGCGCGGCATCCTGATCGTGAGCTCGCTCAGCCAGTGGTCGGCGACCGATAATTCGGATCGCGAATATTTCCGGTTTCATCGCGACAACGCCGGCCCGCACGTGCATATCGGCGCCCCGCTGCACGGACGCAATTCCGGGCAATGGGTGATCCCGGTGTCGCGGCGCGTCAACAGGCCCGACGGCAGCTTCGCGGGCGTGGCGATAGCGCTGATCTGGGTCAGCTATTTTCAAGACCTGTATGAGGCGCTCGACATCGGCCGCGACGGCGCGATCGCGCTCATCTCGGCAGACGGCAAGCTGCTGGTGCGGCGGCCGTTTGCCGAGGAGAATGTCGGCCTCGACGTCTCCCGTGGCGGTATCTTTCGCGAGCTGAAGGTCGCCAAAAGCGGCAGCAGCGAGATCAAGTCCATGACCGATGGAGTCGTCCGCCTCAACAGCTATGCGCAAGACGAGGTCTATTCCGTCGTTGTTGCCGTCGCAAAGAGCAGAGACGAAGTTCTTGCGCCCTGGCGAAAGCAGTCCGAGCGAGAAGCGCTGGAGGCCGGTCTCGTCGTTTTGATGGTCGCCTTGACCGGCTTTTTCGTCCGCAAAATGGCCAGCCGGGTGGCGGAGCTGAACCGGCTGTTCAGGATCGCTCTCGCCAGCATGCCCAACGGGCTCTGCATGTTCGACGCGGAGAAGCGCATCGCGATTTCCAATGCGCGATACCGCGATATGTACGGCCTCTCGGAGCAGGAAGTCCGGCCCGGCACGCCGCTGCGCGAGATCCTCGAGGCCCATCAGCGCCACGGCGAGACGAGCGAGCTCGGGATCGACGGCTTCATCGACGCCTGTCTCAACCTTCCGACCCAGGCTCAACTTTTGCAGGACGGTCGCACGGTATTCATCCGTCGCAACAGGATCCCCGAGGGCGGCTGGATTGCGACCCACGAAGACATCACCGAGCTGAAGCAGCATCAGGACCTGCTGATCGCCAAGGGCGGCGAGCTGGAGCGGATCAACGCGCGGTTTGCGGCGGTGATCAACAACCTGTCCCAGGGCGTCTGCCTGTTCGACGCCGACCAGAAGGTCGTTGTCTCGAACCGGCGCTATGCCGAAATCTATGACCTGTCGCCCGATCGGATCAGGCCGGGCATGACCCTGCGCGAGGTGCTGGAGCTGCGGAGAGGGCAGGGCACAAGTTTCAACGTTGCGCCCGACAAATATGTCGGCGTCAATATCAAGCAAAACACCGAGGTGCAGGAGCTGGCGGACGGCCGGATCATCTCGATCGCCCGGCACATGATGCCGGACGGCGGCTGGCTCACCACCCATGAGGACATCACCGATCGGGCGCAGGGCGAGCGCAAGATCGCTTACCTTGCACAGCACGATCTTCTGACGGGGTTGGCGAACCGGGCGTTTTTTACGCAGATGCTGGACGGTCCGATCAAGGGACGCGACGGCGTTGCGACCGACAATTTCGCGGTTTTCATGCTCGATCTCGACAAGTTCAAGCAGGTCAACGACACGCTGGGGCACGCGGCCGGCGATGAGTTGCTGTGCCAGGTGGCCGGCCGGCTCAAGGCGGCCCTTCGCGAGAGCGACGTGCTTGCGCGTCTTGGAGGCGACGAGTTCGCGGTGATCCAGCCGCTCGAGGGCGGTGACCATGAGGGGGTCATTGCGCTTGCGCTGAGGATCATCGATACCATCGCGCAGCCGTTCGATCTCGATGGCAATCAGGTCAATGTCGGGACGAGCATCGGTATCGCGGTCGCTCCCGGCGATGGCTGCGATCCCAAGGAGCTGCTGAAGAAGGCCGACCTCGCGCTGTATGCCGTGAAGGGGCAGGGCCGCAACGATTTTCGCCTGTTCGCGCGCGACATGACCAAGCATGCCGAGCTGCAGAAGTCGCTCGAAGGCGAGCTGCGCAGCGCGATCGACAATCGCGAATTCGAGCTGCACTATCAGCCGATCGTGGACACGAGGTCACAGGCCGTCTGTGGTGCCGAAGCGCTCGTGCGCTGGCGTCATCCCAAGCGCGGCATGGTTGGGCCGGACGAGTTCATTGCGGTCGCAGAGACGAGCGGGCTCATCGTTCCCCTTGGAGACTGGATTCTGCAGCAGGCCTGCGCGGACGCGGCCGGTTGGCCGGCCACCATGCGACTGGCAGTCAACTTGTCGGCGGTTCAGTTCAACAGGGGCAACTTGCTCGAGGTGGTATTATGCGCACTGGTTGAATCCGGCTTGAGCCCGGATCGGCTGGAGCTCGAGATCACCGAATCCGCCCTGATCGAGAAACCTACCGAGCATCTGCAAACCATTCGCCAATTGAAGAACCTCGGCATCACGGTCGCGCTGGACGATTTCGGAACCGGCTATGCTTCCGCGGGCTATGTGACCAAATTCCCGTTCGACCGGATCAAGATCGACAAGTCCTTCACCCAGGGCGCGACGGAGCGACGGGACTGCGCGGCGGTTATCGCTTCCGTGCTGGCTCTGGCGAGAGGTCTCGACATCGCCGTGACCGCCGAGGGCGTCGAGACGGAACGGCAGTTTCAGATGATGCGAAATTCGGGTGTCGAATCCGTGCAAGGCTATCTTTTCGGGCGTCCGGTCCCGTTGCACCGCCTGCTCGCAGAGAGTTTTGCGGCCACAGGCGCCCCGGTCTCACCCCAGCGGGTGGCGTCATGAGCGCGCATGGAGGATTGCTGGATCAGCTCGAGGACGCGATGCAGGGTGCCAACGTCGCGCGGCGGGCCGACGTGCTGCGCCGCGTCACCGATCTGTTCATGTCGGGGACCGGCAGCTTCTCGGACGCGCAGATCGCGCTGTTCGACGAGGTGATGACGACGCTGGCGAGAGGAGTTGAGGTCGCGGCGCGGGCGGCCTTCGGCAGCCGCCTCGCGGCCACGGTCGATGCGCCGCCGAAGGTGATCGGTCTGTTGGCATTCGATCAGGAAATCGTGGTGGCGGCGCCGGTGCTGTCGCAATCGCAACGATTGAGCGAGCAGCAACTGGTCGAAAACGCAAGGACGATGAGCCAAGGCCACCTCCTGGCGATCGCAAAGCGCAGAACGATCAACGAAGGTGTCACCGATGTCTTGCTCGAACGCGGCAACGCGACCGTGATCTACGCCGCGGTAGGGAACGACGGCAGCCGTTTCTCCGACAACGGATTTTCAAGGCTTGTCGAGCAGTCGCTGCGCAACAGCAAGCTGGCATCCTGCCTTTGGTCGCGTCCCGATGTGCCGCGGCGCGATCTGATGAATTTGTTCCAGCGCGTCTCCGAGGAGGTCAGGGCAAATCTCGAAGCGGCAAGGCCGCGCGAGGTCCAGCAGATCCGCGCGGCCATTGCCGCGGCGGCCGACGAGATTCGGGCGATGGCCCGCGCCGGCTCGGGCGAGCATCGCCAGGCTCGCGATGGCGTCGAACGGCTTTTTTCCGCCGGCGGGCTCAACGAGGACAAAGTGCTGGAATTCGCCAACAGCCGGGATTTCGATCGGACCGCGGTGGCCGTCTCTCTGGTCTGCGATCTTCCCATCAATGTGGTGGAGCGCTCGCTGGTCCAGAAGCGTTACGAGCAGCTCCTGGTTTTCGCCAAGGCTGCCGGTTTCTCGTGGAAGACGGCGAAGGCGTTGCTGTCGCTCAAGATGGACCGGCGCGATCTCGATGGAGAGGAACTCGATCGATGCTTTGCCACCTTCACGAGGTTGCGAGAGAAAACCGCGAAAACGGCCCTTCAGTTCTATCGGCTTCGCGAGAAGGCGGCCAAGGCGTGAAGGGCGGACGACTAACGGGATAGCGAGACATCCTGGCCGGCGCCGGTCTTGCCTTCGAAACGGCCGTCGCCGATCGGCGCAAGCTGCGCGAGCTGTTGCGCATTGTGATCACGGATGATCAGGCCCGCGGTGGTGTAGTTCCACTTCCGGCTGGTGAAGAAATTGTAGGGGCAGCCGCCGGCGGGCGCGATGGTGCCTTCGGTCGCCTCGGGCGGCGCGCCGAAGGTCATCGTGCAGGAGCCGGCACCGGCGGATGACAGCGTCCATTTTCCGGCGAGACTGGTCGGCGGCGCGATGCCTGCGGGCGCAGCATTGGCGGCATTATCGACCGTGGGCCGGCCCGTGCTCCAGCAGCCCGCGAGCAGGACGGTTGAGAGCAGAAGCGGTATGGTCGCCAAGCGAATTGCCATGTCCTCGAAAGACCAGTCGTTGCAGATCGTAGCTCCAGGGCCAGTCATGGTTAGCAGATCGTTGCTGTCGTGTCAGGGCAAGGGAAGATTGCGCAACCGCCTCGTTTTCCGTGACGTCAGGCGAAAGCAAGGCTCTGGCCTCGGCCGCGATGGCCTTCAGCCGCTTAACCTTTACGCGTCTTTAATGCCAGCCGCCGTAGGGTCTGAAAACGCGGTTCAGGATGAGCCGCATGCCGTCCAGGATGGCCGGCGTTCGCGTACGCGTTGGAGTCTCCCATGGATATCATGACGGGCGCAGGGCTTGTTGCCGGCGTGATTGTCATTTCGACCCTGATGCTGCTGGGCGGCGACATGGGAATGTTCGTCTCCGACCACGCCATCATCATCATCTTCGGTGGCTCGATCTCGGCGACCATGATCCGCTTTCCGCTCGGCGTCATGCTGCACGGGTTGCCGCTCGGCATGAAATTCGCGTTCACGATGAGCCGGCTGTCGGCCCGCGATCTCGTCGACGAGCTCGCCCGCATCGCCGAGATCGCGCGCAAGCAGGGGCCCGTGGGCCTGGAAAAGGTGGAGGCGGACGATCCGTTCCTGGCCAAGGGCATCCGCTATGTCGCCGACGGCTACGACCTCGAATTCATCCGCGACAATCTCGAACGCGACCGCGACAATTTCCTGATGCATTTGGACGAGGGCAGCAAGATCTACCGCGCCATCGGCGACTGCGCGCCCGCCTTCGGCATGATCGGAACCCTGATCGGCATGGTGCAGATGTTCGCCAACATGACCGACCCCTCCAAACTCGGCCCGTTCATGGCGACCGCGCTGCTCGCGACGCTGTACGGCGCGCTCGTCGCAAACCTGTTCTGCCTGCCGATCGCCGACAAGCTGCACGGCAAGCTGCTCGACGAAGAGACCAACCGCACCCTGATCATCGACGGCATCCTGATGATCCGCGATTCCAAGAGCCCGGCGCTCGTGCGCGAAATGCTGCTCGCCTATCTGCCGGAAAAACATCGCCACGAAGAGGGCGAGCCGGTGCCAGCGTAAGGGCAGGCGAGGGCGCGCGGCGGAGCGTTGAGCGATGGCCAAGAAAAAACGCGGCGATGCACATGGCGGCGGCCACGGCTGGTTCGTGACCTTCGCCGACCTGATGGGGCTGATGATGAGCTTTTTCGTGATGCTCGTCGCCTTCTCCACCCAGGACCAGCAGAAGCTGAAGATCGTCGCCGGCTCGATGCGCGACGCCTTTGGCGTGCAGACCCAGTCGCGCTTCTCCGGCATCATCGAATCCGACGGCGTGCCGACCCGGCCCAAGCTGAAGAACACCGCGCACGTCAATCCGGAGGAGGCGTCCAACACGCCGACGCCGGACCAGCAGGACAACCAGAGGGTCGCCGGCGCCAAGCTCAAGATCGACCACGAATTCGCGCTCGCATCGGCTTCGCTCCGCCAGGCGCTGCAGGACATGCCGGAGCTGACGGAAATTTCCAAGCACATCATGTTCGAGGAGACCAAGCAGGGGCTCAACCTCGAAATCGTCGACCAGGACGGCCGCTCGATGTTTCCGGATGGCTCCAAGGAACCCTATGACCGCACGCGCCGGCTGATCGAGCGGCTCGCCATCCCGCTGAAGCAGACGCCGCTGCGGCTCACCATCACCGGCCACACCGCGGCGGGTTTCGTGCCGGCGCGCAGCGACTACGGTGCGTTCGAGCTCTCTGCCGATCGCGCCAATGCGGTGCGCGAGATCCTGGAGCATGAGGGTCTGCCGCCGGCCCACATCTACGCCGTGTCCGGGCAGGCCGATAACCAGCCGCTGTTCCCCGACGATCCCTCGCTGTCGGCCAATCGGCGCGTGACCATCACGCTGATGCGCGAGGATCCGGCGGTACCGCCGAACCTCAAGCCGTAAGTATTATCATACCTCCGCCAGCGAGGCGAGCGGCGACGCTCGGCATTGCCGCTATATCGGGCAACATCAGCGAGCGGCTGTGAGCGGCTGCCGAATGAGGCGCCGCTTTCGGTCGGCAGTGCTGCTGCGGATGGCAAACGGCCAAAAGTCCGGAAATTGAAAAGCCACAGCGGCAAAATATATGCGTTTTCGCATGCCGCAGTCGCAAAATCAGGGTAGGCTATCTCTCCGACTATAAGCCGCCCTCGCTTTTGCGAATGGTGCCGTCAAGCATTTAAGGCCTCAAACACTCCATGACGACTGATGCTGTAGCTCCCGCCGCGGACACCACGGCGGCCAATGGGCATGGCGATACCCACTCCATGGCGAGCTTTGCCGCACTGACGCTCGGCAGCATCGGCGTGGTCTATGGCGACATCGGCACCAGCCCGCTCTACGCCCTGCGCGAGGCCGTGGTTGCGGCCAGCAACAAGGGCGACGTCACGCCCCAGGCGGTGCTGGGTGTCGTCTCGCTGATCCTCTGGGCGCTGATCGTCGTCGTCACGCTGAAATACGTCGTCATCCTGCTGCGCGCCGACAACAATGGCGAGGGCGGTACGCTGGCGCTGATGGCGCTGGCGCAACGGGCCGTCACCAAGGCCGCCGGCACCATCGTGCTGCTCGGCATCATTTCGGGCGCGCTGTTTTACGGCGACGCGGTGATCACGCCGGCGCTGTCCGTGCTGTCGGCGATCGAAGGCATCACGCTCGTGACCAAGGCGCTCGATCCCTATGTCGTGCCGATCACGGTCCTGATCCTGCTTGCGTTGTTTGCCGTGCAGTCGCGCGGCACCGCGCGCGTCGCCGCTTTCTTCGGTCCGGTGATGCTGGTGTGGTTTGCCGTGATCGGGTTTGCGGCGCTGCCGGCGATCGCCGTCCGGCCGGAAGTGCTGGTCGCCATCAATCCGCTGTATGCCCTGTCGTTCATGCTCCATCACGGCATCATCGGCTTTGTGACGCTGGGTGCCGTTTTCCTCGCCGTGACCGGGGCCGAAGCGCTCTATGCCGATCTCGGCCATTTCGGCAAGAAGCCGATCCAGACTGCGTGGCTGGTTATCGTCCTGCCGTCGCTGGCGCTCAACTATCTGGGGCAGGGCGCCATCGTTCTGAGCGATGCCAAGGCCGTGGAAAACCCGTTCTTCCTGATGTTCCCGGATTGGGCCCTGATCCCCATGGTGGCGCTCGCGACGGTTGCCACCGTGATCGCAAGCCAGGCGGTGATCACCGGCGCCTATTCGCTGACGCGGCAGGCGATCCAGCTCGGCCTGATGCCGCGCTTCGAAATTCGCCACACCTCGGAAACCCATTCCGGGCAGATCTTCATTCCGCGCATCAACCGCATGCTGCTGATCGCGGTGATGCTCCTGGTGTTGATGTTCAAGTCTTCCAGCGCGCTGGCCTCGGCCTATGGCATCTCCGTCACCGGCACCATGGTCGTCACCTGCATGATGGGCTTTGTGGTGATCTGGAAGGTGTGGCGATGGACGCCGTGGGCCGCCGCCGCGCTGATCGCACCATTCCTCGCGCTCGATCTCACCTTCCTCGCCGCGAACCTGCTCAAGGTGTTCGAAGGCGGTTGGGTGCCACTTGCGCTCGGCGGCTGGGTGATGCTGTTGATGTATACTTGGCGGCGCGGCAGCCGGCTCCTGTTCGAAAAATCGCGCAAGCTGGAATTTCCGCTGGCCGATCTCGTCGCCATGCTGGAGAAGCGTCCGCCGCAGCGGGTGCCCGGCACCGCGGTGTTCCTGACCTCGGACCCGATCAGCGCGCCGACAGCGCTGATGCACAGCCTGAAGCACTACAAGGTGCTTCACGAGAAGAATGTGATCCTCACCATCGAATCCGCGGCCACCCCCCGCGTCGACATCTCCGAGCGGGTGAAGCTCGAGCAGATCAGTCCGACCTTCACCAAGGTGGCGCTGAAATTCGGTTTCATGGAATCGCCGAACGTGCCGAAGGCGCTTGCCATCGCGCGAAAGCTCGGCTGGCAGTTCGACATCATGTCGACCTCATTCTTCCTCTCCCGGCGCGCGCTGAAGCCGGCGGCGCATTCCGGCATGCCGCGCTGGCAGGATCATCTGTTCATCACGCTGAGCCGCAGCGCCAACGA
>JAFAUV010000093.1 GCA_019243075.1 Bradyrhizobium sp. | reverse complement strand
ACGCCGGCAACAACAAGTACCTCGTGTCGGGTAAGGCTTCACTGATCATGAATCCGCCCAGCGCTTGGGCGGTTGCCAAGCGCGACGCGCCGCAGGTCGCGGAACAGTGCTGGACCCATGGATTCCCCAAGGGACCGAAGGGCCGCTTTGCGCCGTTCCTGCCCTACTTCCTTACAACGTGGAACTTCTCGAAGAACAAGGAGGCCGCGAAGAGCCTCATCCGGCATCTGTCGACGGCGAGCGCGGCCGAGAAGCTGGTGGCGGCCAGCGGCGGTTACGACCTTCCTGCGTTCGAGAAGCTGACGACGTTCAAGACGTGGGCCGAGGAAGGGCCGCCGAGGGGGACGCTCTACCACTACCCGAACCCCTACAACCATCAGACCCTGTCGATCGCGGCGTCGCCCGCCCCGCCGAAGGTGGCGCAGCAGATCTATGTCCAGGCCACTCCGACGAAGATGGCGCTGCGCTACTTCAAGGGCGAGAAGATGGAAGACACGCTCGCCTGGGCCGAAGGCGAGTGCGAAGGCTTCATGCGCAGCTGAGCGGAACGTTTGCGGCTACGGTCCGTGGCAGTGCCGACCGCAAGCCGCAGCCACTCTCAGGTTCATCCGATCGGAAGCTGACCCGGCCACGGTTCGAGGCTTCCGATCCCGCAGGGAAGAACACCATGGTTGAGGTCGCCTTTCAGCCGACCAGCGTCCCGCAAGCACGGACTGCGCGCAAGGCCTCGAGCCTGCGCAATGCGCTCAAGCGCAAGTCGACCATGGCGTTCCTGATGACGCTGCCGCTGATCCTGCTGATCGCGATCATGGTCATCTACCCCGCGTTCTACTCCATTCATCTCGCGACCTTGAACAAGGCGATGACGAAATATGTCGGCTTCGGCAATTTCCAGTTCCTGTTCAAGCGCGAAACTTTCTGGATGGTGGTGGAGCAGTCCTGCATCTTCGCCATCACCGCCGTGATCTTCAAGGCGCTGATCGGTTTCATCGTCGCACATTTCGCCCACAACATTCCCTCCAGGAAGCAGCGCAAATGGCGCGGCATGCTGCTGGTGCCCTGGGTGATCCCGCCGGCGATGAGCACGCTGGCCTGGCTGTGGCTGTTCGATCCCTCCTACAGCGCCTTCAACTATACGCTCGGCCTGTTCGGGGCCGGCCCGATCCCCTGGCTCGGCCAAACCGCATGGGCGCGTTTCTCGATCATCCTGGTCAATGTCTGGTTCGGCGCACCGTTCTTCATGATCATGTATCTGGCGGCGCTGAAATCGGTGCCCGAGCAGCTCTATGAGGCCGCCGCCATCGATGGCGCGAACTGGTGGCAGCGCATCTGGTATGTGACGCTGCCGATGATGCGCAACATCATCGCCATCACGACGCTGTTCTCGCTGATCGTCACCTTCGCGAATTTCGACATCACGCGCATCCTCACCGCCGGCGGCCCGCTCGACTCCACCCACGTCTTTGCGACCTGGGCGTTCCGTCTCGGCATCGAAGGCGGCGACATCCCGCTCGGCGCCAGCGTCTCGCTGTTCATGGCGCCGATTCTCGCGATCGCCGCCATCTTCATCCTGCGCGACATCTCCAGGCGGGGCAACGAAGCATGAGCACGCTTGCGATCGACAAGGCCGGACCCAGCCGCAAGGTGAAATACGGCAGCATGAGCCGCGACCGCGCCTGGGCATTGCGCTGGTCTTACTTCTTCCTGACGCTGTTTGCGATCTTCTCGCTGGTGCCGCCCATCTACATGCTCATCACCTCGCTGAAGAGCAGTGCAGAGATTTCGGCGGCGACTAATCCCTGGTGGGTGTTCCATCCGACGCTCTCGAATTATCTCGAATTGCTCACATCCAATCAGTTCCTGCGCTTCTTCTGGAATTCGGCCTGCGTTGCGGTCATCGTGGTGACCATCACCATGCTGATCAGCGTGCCGGCGGCGTTTGCGCTGTCGCGCATGAAATTCTGGGGCTCTGCGACGCTCGCAACCGGGGTGTTCCTGACCTATCTGATCCCGGATTCGCTTCTGTTCCTGCCGCTGTTCAAGATGTTCGCGGTGTTCAGCGACTGGACCGGCATCCGGCTCATCAACAAATGGTACGTGCTGCTGTTTCTCTATCCGACGCTGACGGTGCCGTTCTGTACCTGGATCATGATCGGCTATTTCGCCTCGATCCCGAAGGAGCTGGATGAAGCCGCCATCATCGACGGCGCGTCCTGGTTCCAGACATTGACGCGCATCTTCATCCCTGTCGCGCTGCCCGGCCTGATCGCCGCGACCATCTTCGCCTTTACCGTCTCCTGGGCGCAGTTCCTCTATCCCCTGGTGTTCACGACCTCGACCGACCAGCTCGTGATGCCGGTCGGCATCATCACCACGCTGATCAAGGGCGATGTGTTCAACTGGGGGCAGATCATGACCGGCGCGCTGCTCGGCGCAGCGCCGCCGCTCCTGATCTACGCCTTCCTGATGGATTACTATATTGCCGGCCTGACCGCCGGCGCGACAAAGGGTTGAAGCCGATGGCCGAGGTAAGCCTGCGCGAGGTGGTGAAGCGCTATGACGAGGTCGAGGCGGTGCGCGGCATCGACCTCGACATCGCCGACCACGAGTTCGTGGTGCTGGTCGGCCCTTCCGGATGCGGCAAGTCGACGACGCTGCGCATGATCGCAGGCCTCGAGGACATCACCGGCGGCGATATCGCAATCGGCGGCGACGTCGTCAACGACGTGCCGCCCAAGGACCGCGACATCGCCATGGTGTTCCAGAACTACGCGCTCTATCCGCACATGACGGTCGCGGAGAACATGTCGTTCGGGCTGCGCCTGAAGCATTATCCGAAAGCCGAGATCAAGAGCCGCGTCGCGGAGGCGGCGCGCATGCTCGATATCACCGACCTGATCGACCGCAAGCCAAAGCAGCTTTCGGGAGGCCAGCGCCAGCGCGTGGCGATGGGCCGCGCCATCGTGCGCAATCCGAAGGTGTTCCTGTTCGACGAACCGCTCTCCAATCTCGACGCCAAGCTCAGGGTGCAAATGCGCATCGAGATCAAGAAGGTGCATCAGAAGGTTCGCACCACCACCGTCTATGTCACCCACGACCAGGTCGAGGCGATGACGCTGGCCGACCGCGTCGTGGTCATGAACAAGGGCAGGATCGAGCAGATCGGCACGCCGAACGAGCTCTACCACCATCCGGCAACGCGGTTTGTGGCAGGCTTCATCGGCTCGCCCGCGATGAATTTCGTGCCTTGCCGCCTTGAGGAAGCCGGCGGCAAGCTCAACGTGCGCGTTACCGACCGCCTCGCCTTCGCCCTGCCGCCGGCGCGCGCCGCGCGCTACGCCAACGCGCCTCGAAACGAGAAACTCCTGCTTGGCATCCGGCCCGAGCATCTCAGCGAAGCCAATGGCCATGCCGCGCCGGGCGTCGAGAATTTCGAGACCGTCCTCGACGTCACCGAGCCGATGGGAATGGAGACGCTGGTGTACTTCACGCTTCAGGGCACGCAGGTTTGCGGGCGCGTCAATCCGAGCGCGGGAGCGCGCGACGGTGCCCCGCTCCGATTGGCGGTGGACCTCAACAATATGCACCTGCTAAACGAGGGAACCGGCGCCGTGCTGTGACGGCGAATGAGAACCTCAAGGGCAGGAAATGGCCACCAACAAGAAGAAGATTTTTGTCACCCAGACCATGTCACCCGGGGCGCGAGCCCTCCTCAGCGAACGCGACGACATCGAGCTCGTCGAATTTCCGAACCTGATCACGCCGAAGGATTTCGAGGCGATGCTGAAGCAGCATGCGCCGGTGCATGGCGTGGCGCTGGGGGCGACGCGTTTCGGCGAGACCGAGCTTGAGGCCTCCGAGGACATCAAGGTGGTGACGCGCATCGGCGTCGGCTACGACGCCGTGGATGTCCCCGCGCTCTCCAGGCGCAAGGTGCCGCTGATGGTGGCGGGTAGCGCGAACTCGCCCTCGGTGGCCGAGCAGGCGCTGTTCATGATGCTGACGCTCGCCAAGCGCGCACAGGAGATGCACGCGATGGTCAAGGAAGGCACCTGGGCGAGCCGGCTCGGCGCGCTGCCTTTCGACCTCTATGGCAAGTCGGTGCTGATCGTAGGCTTCGGCCGGATCGGCACGCGCACCGCCAAGCGATGCCTGGCCATGGAGATGACGGTCCTGGTCTATGATCCCTACAAGCCCGCATCCGAAATCAGGGCGGCGGGCTGCGAGGACCTGCCCGATCTCGACGCCGCTTTGCCGCGCGCGGATTTCGTCACCATCCATTGCCCGAAGACGCCGGAAACGATCGGCCTGTTCAATGCGGCGCGGTTCAGGCGGATGAAGCCGACCGCCTACCTCATCAACACCGCCCGCGGTGGCATTGTCGACGAAAAGGCGCTGCATGAAGCCCTGGTGTCGCAGCGCCTGGCGGGTGCCGGGCTCGACGTGTTCGAGCAGGAGCCGCCGCCGGTCGGACAACCCCTGCACAGCCTGCCGAACGTGATCATGGCGCCACATGTGGCCGGCGTCACGGTCGAGGCGGTCGACCGCATGAGCGAGCAGACCGCCCGCAACATCCTGAGCGCGCTCGACGGCGCCCCGATCCGGCAGAACGTCATCAATCAGGATGTGCTCTGATAGCGCCGTCAGGCCGCCCCGGCAGGCTGGCCCTGACATCCAGGCCGGCCTGCACCCTGCATCGGCCGACGCGTCCCTTTTTCCCGATAACCCGCGACAAAACTCGGCCTTATTCACCGTCGAGGAAAAGGGCTGGCGCAGTGGTAAAATCGGGTGCGCCGGCTTAGGAAAACCCTGGAGTTTGCAATTTTGAGTGACCCGACGGATGACGCGCTCGCGACCATCGCGAGCATTCTCGACCAGCCGGAGACGCAACGCGAGGCCGAAAATTCCGGGAGCGAAGGTAGTGCTGCGCCGCCTGCAGAGGCGCTGCTGACCCCGGATGAGGAGGGCTATTCGAAAATCGGGCCCGGCCCGATCGCTGCGCTGCGCTTCAAATGGACCGCGCGGCGCGGCGGCGATGGCGAGTATTTCGTGGAGGAAACCATCGGCGACAACGCGACGCCCATCGTCTCCGGCCCGATGAGCAAGCAGGCAGCCTTCCGCCTGGTGGACGAACGCGAAAGCGAGGCGCGGCGGCGCTTCGAGCAGTTGCGCCAGGAGATGACCGGCCGCGCGGCCGCTGCCGGCGGCGAGGCCTGATCGGCGGTGACATTTGTCGAACACGTTGGCCGGTGTGCGATGCTGCTCTATACCGGCGGTGATTGTTTCACCGGCAAGAGAGCCCGATGTTTCGTGTCCCGACCTGGCAGGCCGCGCTGCTTCTCACCATCGCTTCCGCGCAGGCGCAGCAATCCCGTCTCGATCAGATCGTCAGCCGCGGCGTACTGCGCGTCGGCATGACCGGCGACTACCGGCCCTTCACATTTCTCGACAAGGATACGCAGAAGTTCTCTGGCTTTGATGTCGACATGGCGGAGGCCCTCGGCAAGGCACTCGGCGTCAAGGTCGAGTATGTGCCGACGGCCTGGCCGCAACTGAGCCGGGATTTCGAGGCCGACAAGTTCGACATCGCCATGGGCGGTGTCTCGATCACCCTCGACCGGCAGAAGAAGGGCCTGTTCTCGACACCGATCATGCGCGAGGGCAAGACGCCGATCGCCCGCTGCGCCGACAAGGAGAAATATGCCGATCTCGCCGAAATCGACAAGCCGGGCACGCGCGTGATCGTCAATCCCGGCGGCACCAATGAGCGCTTTGCGCGCGCCCATCTCAAATCCGCAGATATCCGCGTCTACAACGACAACGTCACGATCTTCGACGAGATCGCCCGCGGCAATGCCGACCTGATGATGACGGATGCGTCCGAGACGCGCTATCAGCAGAAGCTGCATCCCGGGGTGCTCTGCGCGGTGCACCCGGACAGGCCATTCGATTTCGCGGAAAAGGCCTATTGGCTGCAGCGTGACGAAGTGTTGAAAGACTTCGTCGATCAGTGGCTGCACATCGCCATGGAAGACGGCAGTTTTGCAAGGATCTACGCGGCATGGTTCGAGTAATCGCGACCGATCGCCCTGAATCGACCCGACGTTCGTGGCGCATTCGAATTGCCGGAGCTAGATTGCCGACCCGGATTGCCGAACTGGATTGAACCAAAGCCGCTGCCCCAAGACTTACGTCATGAAAGTGATGTAGATCACTCTACCGGGCCATGGCGGCGGCTAGCCTAGCCTCTTTGGGGATCCGCTGTTTGGGAGGTTCAAGATGAAAAGGCTGCTGGCGATAGCCATCGTCCTGCTGACGGGCAGTGCCGCGCAGGCGCAATACCAGTTCGAATATGGCGGTCGTACCATCCGCATCGATCCGGACCGCGGCACGGTCTCGATTCCCGGGGTCTATGACAACACCGGCAGGAGACCGAAGCGCGCCAAAAGCGATCAGGACACGACCCGGAGCAAGCCGGTTCCGCAGGATGCCAAGGCCGATCCGCAGGCCGCGCCGCCCGCACCCCCGCCTGCTGCCGCCCCGCCGCCCGCCACGGCCGCCATTCCTCCGCCGGCGCCGCCTCCGTCCGCCAATGCAGAAACGGTCACGCAAACGCCGACCACGACGGCTAACACCACGACGGCCAACAATGCACCGGCCGACACCGCGCCGCTGCCGCCTCCGCCGGCGCCGCCGCTCGCCGCTCCGTTACCGCCGCCGCAGCAAACGGACGCCGCCCGGCTGCCCCCACCTCTGCCCCCATCATCGCCTGCGCCGGCGGTGGCCGCCGCTCCCGCCCAGGTCCCGCCGCCGGTCCAGCGGCAACGTGATCCCAACTCGCCGCTCGGCGTCTGGCTGACCGAAGAGAAGGAAGGCAAGGTCCGCATCGAGCAGTGCGGCGCCAATCTCTGCGGCTATTCGGTCGATGCCAAGTCGAATGCCAATGGCGAGCAGGTGCTGATCAACATGAAGCCCGGCAAGGACCTGAAGTGGAGCGGCCGCATCCTCGATCCCAATACCGGCAGCACCTATGATTCCACGATCGCCCTGAAGGGACCGGATACGCTGCGCGTGCAGGGCTGCGCCTTTGGCGGCATGTTCTGCGGCGGCCAGACCTGGACCCGCGTGAACTGACGACCACGCTATTGCGAGCCGCAAGGCCCCGCCACTCCGGCGGGGCCTTTTTATTCGTGCGCGAGATCACGCGGCAAAGGCGGATGTGACCGCCATCACATCATTCGGCCGGGCGAAGCGCGACGATCCGCGCATCCAAACACGAAAAGGGGCTTCGTCATGGGACAGATTCGCAAAACCGTTGTCGCCGCCAGCACTGCCTTGCTTGCGGCTACCGTATTCGCCACCGCCGCCTCGGCCACCACGTTCGACGGCGAGTGGAGCGTCCATATCGCTTCCTCCAGCTCGACCTGCGGCGACGGCCAGACCGTGTCGATCGGCATCAACAACGGTCAGGTGAGCAGCGCAATGGTGCAGGCATCCGGTCACGTCGCCGAAGCCGGCAGCATCAGTGTCACGCTGGTGAACGGCGTCAAGCGCGCAACCGGCTCCGGTCACCTCTCGGGAGCGTCGGGATCGGGGACCTGGCGCGGTGCCATGTGCTCGGGCACCTGGACCGCGTCACGCAACTGACGAACTCTAACCGACGGTGGCGTTGTATTCGGCATCGCTCACGTGCTCCATCCAGGTCACGTGGGTGCCGTCGAGCGCCTCCTGCATCGCGACATGGACCATGCCGGTGGTTGGCGAGGCGCCGTGCCAATGCTTCTCGCCGGGGGGAATGAAGACGACATCGCCCGGCTTGATCTCGCGGATCGGGCCGCCCTTGGCCTGGACCCGGCCGACGCCGGCAATCACATAAAGCGTCTGGCCGAGCGGGTGAGTATGCCATGCCGTCCGCGCGCCCGGCTCGAAAGCGACGCGGCCGGCAACCACGCGCATCGGAGCCTGCGGCGTGATGATCGGATCCTGCCAGACCGTGCCGGTAAAGCTTTCGCTTGGTGCCCGGCGGGTCGCACGGGAGCCCGCGAGATGGATGTCCATGGCTTGCCTCCTTTGTTCAGTGATCTTGCAAGGGTGATTTCGTTAGGGTGATTTCGCAAAGGCGGGCCAAAGGCGCAAAGCACGCCGTGCCCACCGTCTAGTCGGGCCAAATGGTGGGCGCCTTCCTTCGCCCGCGCTACGCCTTCCGCATCAAGCTACTTCTTCGACGCTGCGTAGCGCGCCTTGGTCTCCGCGTTCATGGGATAAAGTCCCGGAAGTTGCGCCCCGTTGTTCACCTCGTTGACGATCCAGGCTTCCATTCGCTCCTGCTCGGGACCTTCAGCCAGCACGTGATCGAGCAGGGCCTGCGGAATCAGCACCGCGCCATCCTGGTCGGCGACGATGATGTCGTTCGGGAATACGGCCACGCCGCCACAGCCGATCGGCTCGCCCCAGCCGACGAAGGTGATGCCGGCGACCGATGGCGGTGCCGCATAACCATCGCACCAGACCGGCAGGCCCGTCGCCAGCACGCCCTCGACGTCGCGGACCACGCCATCGGTGATCAGCGCGGTCACGCCGCGCTTGACCATGCGGGCGCACAAAATGTCGCCAAAGATGCCGGCGTCCTTGATGCCCATGGCGTCGACCACGGCAATACAGCCTGCGGGCATGGCCTCGATCGCGGTGCGCGTGGAAATCGGCGAAGACCAGGATTCCGGCGTCGCGAGATCCTCGCGCGCTGGCACGAAGCGCAGCGTGAAAGCCGCTCCGACCAGCCGCGGCAGTCCCGGCTTCAGCGGTTTCGCCCCGCGCATCCAGACGTTCCGCAGGCCCTTTTTGAGCAGGACCGTGGTGATGGTGGCGGTGGACACGCGGGAGAGGGCCGCGATCGCGTCGGGGGGCAGGGACATCTTGGAAAACCGGCTCCGGGGTGGATTTGACCGGCCGCATCTTGCGGGGTGCGGCCATCCCGTCAAGGGCGTGACAAGCACGAGAGTTTGAGCGAAAACGCATGCCATGGCCGGTCCGCTCCCCCCGCCCCGCCTTTTGCCGAGTGGCGATAGCGCCATCACGGTCGAATTTTCGCGCCAGATCGAGGATGCCGCCAGTCAGCGCGTGCTGGCGCTCGACCGCGTGCTCGGCGAGGCGCCGATCGAGGGTGTCACCGAGACCGTGCCGACCTACCGCTCGCTGCTGGTGCATTACGATCCCCTGCGCATTGATTTCGATCATTTGGGACAAAGACTGATGACGCTGGCGCAAGCCCCCTCGCCGCCCGCGGCAAGGACGCGGCGCTGGCGGGTTCCGGTCGCCTATGGCGGCGAGAACGGCATCGATCTCGAGGAGGTCGCCAAGGCTCTCAACACCACGCCCGACGAGATCGTGGCCCGGCATGTCGGCGGCGACTACCGCGTCGCCATGATCGGCTTCACTCCCGGCTGGTCCTATCTCTCCGGCCTCGACAGATCGCTGCACATGTCGCGCCGGCAAAATCCGCGGGTATTCACGCCGACGGGCACGATCTCGATCGGCGGCGTGCAGGCCGGCATCCAGTGCTTGGCCGGACCGAGCGGCTGGCATCTGTTGGGCCGCACCGCGGTAAAGACCTTTCAACTGCATCGCGACCCCGTATTCCTGATGGAGCCGGGCGATCGCGTGACCTTCTACCAGGTCGACGAAAAGCTGTTCGCCGAGCAGGAACGCGCGGCGGAAGCCGGCAAG
>JAFAUV010000019.1 GCA_019243075.1 Bradyrhizobium sp. | reverse complement strand
GCTGGCGCAGACCGCCTCCCTGATCGGCATCTGGGGCCTGACGTTCCTCAGCGTTGCGATCTTCGCTTCACCCGCGGTCCTGATCGAAGGCCCCTCGCGCGGACGCAAGCCATGGATCGCGCCGGTCGCCGCCGTGTCGGTGCTGATTGCGATGGGCGTGTTCGGCGTGGTGCGCCTGTCGCGCGAGCCCACACGCATGCTTCCCAAGGTCAAGCTGCGCATCATGCAGCCGAACCTGCAGCAGGATGTCAGGTTCAACTACTCCGCCAGGGCGGAGGTGATGCAGAAATACCTGGCGCTCTCGGACCGCTCGTCCGGCCCACAATCGACCGGCGTGCGTGACGCCAGCGTCCTGATCTGGCCCGAATCGGCCTTTCCGTTTTTTCTCACCCGCGAGCCGGACGCGATGGCGCAGATCGCCGCCCTGCTGCCGAAAGGAACGGTGCTGATCACGGGTTCGGTGCGTGCGCCGGACCAGCCGCCGGGCACCCGCATAACGCGCGCTTATAATTCCATTTATGTCATCGATCACGACGGAAGTGTGCTGTCCGTCTACGACAAGTTGCACCTGGTCCCGTTTGGCGAATACCTGCCATTCCAGGATTGGATGGAGACACTGGGATTCCAGCAGCTCACCAAGATTCAAGGCGGCTTCATACCGGGCAAGGTACGGCACACGATCGAGATTCCAAACGCCCCGCGCGCGCTGCCCCTGATCTGCTATGAGGCGATCTTCCCCGACACCGTCGCGAGCCGTGACGATCGTCCAGGCTGGATCGTCAACGTGACCAATGACGGCTGGTTCGGTATCTCGACCGGTCCCTATCAGCATTTGCAGCAGGCACGGCTGCGCGCCATCGAGCAGGGAGTGCCGGTGGTGCGCGCTGCAAATACAGGCATTTCCGCCGTGATCGATCCACTGGGACGAATCGTCGCGCGGCTCGGGCTCGGCATCGAAGGCGTGCTTGATTCGACTCTGCCGGCGGCGAATCCTCCGACCGTCTATGCGCGCGCCGGCGACATTCCGGCCGCGATCATGGTCGCACTCGGCCTCGGCGTCGTGTTTCGACGGCGCATGACAAAGCGATCTGGATGACATCAACGAAAATGATGTCCTCAGCATCGCGTCCTGTTTCCGATCATCGATAGAAATAATCCACCTGCGCCGTTCGGCCAGTTGACAGATCGTCGCGACGCTTCGCATTGTGGGAACCGGCACGATCCAGTCAGCTTCATGCTCACCTTGTCGACTATCGGCAAATATCTCCGAGCAGGATTTGACGGTGTTGGCGCACGAGACGGACGCGATCCTGGCAACGCGGTCACGTCGGTCTCGTCGCGCCAGTGCGCCGGCTTTGCCATTCGCTTCGCTTTTTGTCCGATCGGACCGCTGCGAATGTCACATCCTAAGCGCACGCCGATCATAGTTTGCGGGCGTTCTTTGCGGCGCTGTCATTCAACGACGAATGCCGGTCGCGAGGGATGCGAGAGTTTGGACCGGGACGCTAGCCTGATCCCAAGGAGAGTCGGAAATGTCGACCAAGGCACCGAACCCTGTTGACAAATATGTCGGCAGCCGGGTGCGAATGCGCCGCATTATGCTAGGCATGAGCCAGGAAAAGCTCGGCGAAGCATTGGGCCTCACCTTCCAGCAGATTCAGAAATACGAGAAGGGCACCAACCGGGTCGGCGCCAGCCGCATCCAGCAAATCTCGGAAATCCTGCAGGTCCCGGTCTCCTTTCTGTTCGAGGGAGGCCCGACCGGCACCGCTTCGCCCGAAGGCTTCGCCGAGGCAAGCTCGCCTTCCTACATCTCCGACTTTCTCGCGACCTCGGAAGGATTGGCGCTGACGCGCGCGTTCACGCGCATCGCGAACGCCAAACTCCGCCGCAGCATCGTCGATCTGGTCGAGCAGATCGCCGCGCGCGAAGCGCCCGAGAAGCGCTGATCCGTCCCGACGGCCGGATCTCCCATTGACGCGCCCGAGGGGGCGAGCGCATGAGAGGGTGTTCATCTCCCTCGTGGCATGCCAATGACCGCTCACAACCCTTTCGATTCGACCCTCATTCTCGATGGCATCCGAAGCTGGGTCGAAATCGAGACACCGACGGAAGCGCCCGAGCAGGTCAACAAGCTCGCGAGCCTGGTCTGCAGCCTCTATCGCGACCTGCCGGCACGCATTGAGCGTATCGCTGGCCGGGATGGCTGCGGCGATCATCTGGTGGCGCGCTCGGCATGGGGACAGGACGCTCCCGGCATCCTGATTCTCAGCCATCTCGACACCGTGCATCCGATGGGATTCATCAATCGCCTGCCTTTCATGGTCGAAGGCAACTCCGCCTTCGGTCCCGGCATCTACGACATGAAGGGCGGCGCCTATCTGGCCTACCATGCATTCCGGCAGCTCTGCGCGGCGGGCAGCCAATCGCCGCTCGGGATCACGCAGCTCTATGTCTCGGACGAAGAGATCGGCAGCCCGACCTCGCGTGGCTTGATCGAGCAGGAAGGCCGCAAAGCGAAATATGTGCTGGTGACCGAGCCCGCACGCGAGGGCGGCAAGATCGTGACCGGCCGCAAGGGCGTCGGACGCTTCGAGATCTTCGTCAAGGGCGTGCCTGCGCATTCCGGCACGCGGCCCCAGGACGGCCGCAGCGCGATCCGCGAGCTCGCCAATGTCATCCAGACGCTGGAGGCGATGAACGATCTGAGGCGCGGCATCACCGTCAATGTCGGCGTGGTCAAAGGCGGCACGCGCCCGAATGTGATCGCGGAACAGGCCTACGCTCAAGTGGATGCGCGGCTGCCGACCATGGCCGATGCCGACGAGATCGTCCCCCGGATCCTGAACCTGAAATCGCGCAGCGAAGGCGTCAGCGTCCAGGTCATCGGTGAACTGAACCGGCCGCCTTACGAGCGAAGCCCCGCGGGCGCCGCGCTCTATGAGCACGCCAGGGCGCTCGCCGCTGAAATCGGTTTCGAACTGATCGATATGTTCACCGGCGGCGGCTCAGACGGCAATTTCACCGCGCCTTACACCGCAACCCTGGATGGCCTCGGCGTCGACGGCAAGGGCGCGCATACCCATTACGAGCAGCTCTACGTCTCCTCGCTGGAGCCGCGGGCGCGGCTGCTCTATCGCCTGTACCAGACCCTGCGATGACCCCGTCGAGCGATCACGCCGAAAAGCGCGAAACCTCGTCCGGCGGCGATGGCGCGTCCCCAGCGCGCGGCTCGTTCTTCGGCCGCCGCAAGGGCCACAAGCTGCGTGCGCGTCAGGCCGAACTGATCGCGCATCTGCTGCCGCATCTTTCGCTCGACGTCACAGCGCCGCCACCCACTGGCATTGCCGAGCTGTTTGATCCCGCGGCGGAAGCGATACGGCTGGAGATCGGCTTTGGCGGCGGCGAGCACCTCGTCGCGGAAGCGCAGAGCTTTCCGCATGTCGGCTTCATCGGCTGCGAACCCTATGTCAACGGCATGGCAAAGATCCTGGCGCAGATCGAGGCGCACGATATCGGCAACATTCGCCTGTTCGCGGGCGATGCCGCTGAACTGTTGAACTGGCTGCCGCCGCAATCATTGGCGCGGATCGATCTGATCCATCCCGACCCCTGGCCGAAACGGCGGCACTGGAAGCGCCGCTTCGTGCAGGATGCGGCGATCGTCGCGATGGCACGCGTGATCAGGCCGGGCGGCGAATTTCGCTTTGTCAGCGACATCGATGACTACTGCGCCTGGACGCTGTCGCATCTGTTGCGCTCGCCGGAATTTTCCTGGATGGCGGAGCGCGCCGACGATTGGCGCCTGCCTTGGGACGGCTACACCATGACGCGCTACGGCCGCAAAGCCGAGCGCGAAGGGCGCATCGCGAATTATCTGCGGTTTCGGCGACGCTAGCGAGCCGCCTCATGCCGGCTGGCGGCTCTTCCAGAACCCCACCACGCGCTCGGCGGTGGCCGGCATCAGCCTGGCGAAATTCACCCGCGCGCTCTCGATATCGGAGGGCGCCGGCACCCGGCTCGGTCCAAGCCGGAGCAGGATCAGCGCGCGCACCGTCGCCCATTCGAGGCCGATGGTCTTGCCGATGATCAGGATCGGGTCGTAGCGGTCGCTCGAGATCAGATTGTCGAGGATCGGGATTTTCACGCTCGACATCGCCGCCAGCGCGGCGATGGATTCCTCGTAGCGAAAGCTCCTGGCGAAGCCGAGCAGCGCCGCCTCGTTGAGGTTGCCGGCTTCGTGCAGTGCCAGGATGGTGCGCTGGGCCGGGACGAAATCGCGCTTGCTCTCGAGCCGCTCTGCGACCCCGGTGAGCTCGGCGATCGCCTGCTTGATGGCGTTCTGCCGCTCGGGCTTCACCACGTCGAACAGACGGCGGCGCACCACGTCGAGCGATCCCGCAAGCAATTGCTTCAAGCGCAGGTCGGAGAGATCCGCGCGCCGGCCGACGG
The DNA here is from genome assembly GCA_019243075.1 of Bradyrhizobium sp. Classification (GTDB taxonomy): domain Bacteria; phylum Pseudomonadota; class Alphaproteobacteria; order Rhizobiales; family Xanthobacteraceae; genus Bradyrhizobium. The sequence continues at coordinate 1,617 of JAFAUV010000019.1, read as the reverse complement.
TCAGCGTCAGCACCCCGTCCTGGCTCGCGCGCTTGATCAGCTCGGTATAGCCGGTCTCGGAGAAATTGGCCCCCGCATTGCTGGCCGTGCGGCGGACCACTTCGCGGTCGCCACGTTCGACGATCACATCGGTCAGATCGGGCGACAGCTTTGAGCGTTCCGACATCGCAAGCAGATGGCCCTGCCCCTTGGCGCGCGCGATCTCGAGCAGGGCCTCCTCGTCCAGCACCGGCGAACGGCGCAGGATCGGTCCCGCCACCAGAATCTCGTTCTCGCGAGCCAGCCGTCCGATCAGGATGGGCGGCGCATTGGCAACCAGCGAGAGCCGTTCGGCCAGCTCGGCGCGCGTGATCAATTCGGCATGCGGCACGAGGCCGAGCAGGATCTCGTCGAACAGATCGATATGATGCGGCCGCAGGGCCGCGGCATCCTGGAAGAACAAGTCGGCGATGCGGCGCGCGGCCTCATCGCGGCGCTGCCGATCGCCATGCCTGACGATCTCATCAAGTCCGGGGATCAGCGTCGTGGCGATCGTCATCCAACTTGCTCAACCGCTGCTGTCGCGCTCGACCGCGCCTGAGCTTCCGAACCCGTCGCGCCGGCTGCCTGGGCCGGTGGCACGAGCTTCCCGCAATCTAGGCGAGGCTTGGTGAAGGAAGGGTTAGGCTGCGGAGCGTGTTGGGCGGCGCAAATTAATCAGGTCCGGCCTTGCCGGTGGGTGCGAAAAGAGCTATATCGCCCCCAACTTAGCTGTCTCATACGAAACGCGTATTGAGAGTGGGCCCCTCCGGACCCGCTCTTTTTTATTAGCTGAGCCCGCCCTGCCGCCGGCTTCGGCCATGGACGGGGATGGTTATGCCCGGGACCGCGAGGGGGCGGTTCGGGAAAGCAGGCAAAGAGCCCATTTGACACTGGATATGACCGATCCGACTGCCGGTTCCATGGACGCCGAGTTGCTGTCCGAACCACGCCTGGTTGTAGAACCGGGGGTCGCAGCGCGCGTCTCGGCGATCGCAGCTCCAGTGCTGCAGCAACTGGGCTATCGCCTGGTGCGGATCAGAATTTCCGGCGAGGCGGGCTGCACGGTCCAAATCATGGCGGAACGGCCGGACGGCACCATGCTGATCGACGATTGCGAGGCGGCTTCGCGGGCGCTCTCCCCGGTCCTCGATGTCGCCGACCCGATCGAGCGTGCCTACCGGCTTGAGATTTCCTCGCCGGGCATCGACCGGCCGCTGGTGCGCCGCTCGGATTTCGAGCGCTATGCCGGCCATCTCGTGAAGGTCGAGATGGCCGTGGCTCATCAGGGCCGCAAGCGTTTTCGCGGCATCCTGGCCGGCCTCGATGGCGACCGGGCGCGTATTCGCCGCGACGATGCGCCGACCGGCGAAGCAGCCGAGGTGCGGCTCGCGATGGAAGATATCAGCGAAGCCCGCCTGGTCCTGACCGACGAACTGATCGCGGAATCGATGCGGCGCGGCAAGGCGGCCGAGCGCGAGCTCAAGCGCGAGCTTGGCATCGAGCCGCCGCAGCCGGCGCACGCCAAAAACCAGAGACGGAGGCCGGCGGAGAAACCGGCGCCGAAAAACACCAAGCAACATCGCCTCGCCGCCGAGA
>JAFAUV010000433.1 GCA_019243075.1 Bradyrhizobium sp. | reverse complement strand
ATGGCGGTCTGCCGCGCTTTGCGCCGCTGAGGCTCGACGAGGACATCCGCGCTTTCTTTGGCGCGCTCGCTCCCGCGACGCTCGGCTCGATGGGGACGCAGGTCGCGATGTTTGCCGATACCATCATCGCCACCTTTCTGCCCACGGGCGCGCTGTCGGCGCTCTATTATGCCGACCGCCTCAACCAGCTTCCGATCGGCGTGATCGGCATTGCCATCGGCACCGTGCTGCTGCCGGAAATGTCGCGGCGGATCACCGCGGGCGATCATGCCGGGGCGATGGAGCAGCAGCGCCGCGCCTTCGATTACACGCTGCTGTTCGCCGTGCCGTTTGTCGCGGCCTTCCTCGCGGTGCCCGACGTCATCACGAGGGCGATGTTCGCGCGCGGCGCCTTCACCAGGGGCGATGCCGCGGCCGCCGGCGCCACGCTGGCGGCCTATGCCGTCGGTCTCATTCCTTTCGTGCTGATCCGCAGCGCCGTCTCCACCTTTTACGCCCGCAAGGACACCGCGACACCGGTAAAAGCCTCGCTGTCGGGCCTCGTCGTCAACATGGGCCTGAAGCTGCTGCTGATGGGTTCGCTGGCGCAGATCGGCCTCGCGCTCGCGACCGCGATCGGCGCCTGGGTCAATCTGCTGCTGGTGCTGTTCTTTGCAGCGCGCGCCGGCTATCTCGAGCTCAACCGCGTCCTCGCGCACTCGCTCGCGAAATTCGCCGTCACCGGCGTCGTCCTCGCTGCCGTGCTCTGGCTGACGGCGAAATTTGCCGCATCTGGTTTCGGCGGCATCGCATTCCATGACGAGATCGCGCTGGTGCTGCTGATCGGCGTCGGCGCCGTCGTCTATGCCGGCTTGATCCTCGGCCTGTTCGGCCCGAGATGGCTGAAGGGGCTGGTCAAGGCTTAAAGGGCGTTTGCGCTTCCGCCCAAACCACTGCAATATGACGGGAAATCAGAACCAGAGGGACCGGAGACAGATGGCTGCTCCCATTAAATTCGGCGTCGGTCAAAGCGTGCTCCGCAAGGAGGACGACGCGCTCATCCGCGGCAAGGGCCGCTACACCGACGACCTCGCGCCGCAGCCGGCCATGCATGCGCTGATGCTGCGCTCGCCGCATGCGCATGCCAAATTCGCCATCGATGTATCGCGGGCCCGCGGCCTTCCGGGTGTCGCGCTGATCCTTACCGCGGCCGACATCTCCGACCTCGGCGACTTGCCCTGCCTGTTCAATTTCGAGGTCGACCCGTTCACCGGTCCGCCCTATCCGATCCTCGCCAAGGACGAGGTGCGTCATGTCGGCGACGCCGTCGCCTTTGTCGTCGCAGACAGCATCGATCAGGCGCGGGACGCCGTCGAGGCGATCGAAGTCGAGTGGTCGCCGCTGCCGGCGGTGGCGGGCGTCGTCAATGCGGTGAGAAAGGGCGCGCCGCAGGTCTGGCCCGACAAGCCCGGCAACATCCTGTTCGACGTTCCGGTCGGCGACAAGAAGGCGACCGAAGAAGCCTTCAAGAAGGCGCATGCGGTGGCGGAAATCTCCATCGTCAATACGCGGGTGGTCGCGAGCTTCATGGAGACGCGCGCGGCGCATTGCGAGTATGACGCCAAGCGCGACCATCTGACGCTCACCGTCGGCAGCCAGGGCAGCCATCGATTGCGCGACATTCTCTGCCAGAACGTGCTGAAGATCCCGGTCGAAAAGATGCGCGTGATCTGCCCCGATGTCGGTGGCGGGTTCGGCACGAAGCTGTTTCCCTACCGCGAATATGCGCTGCTGGCGGTCGCCAGCCGCAAGCTGAAGAAGACCGTGCGCTGGGCGGCGGACCGCAGCGAGCATTTCATGGGCGACGCGCAGGGCCGCGACAATGTCACCACCGCGCGCATGGCGCTCGCCGAGGACGGCAAGTTCCTCGCCATGGATGTCGATCTGATGGGCGATATGGGTGCCTATCTCTCGACGTTCGGGCCCTATATTCCGCATGGCGGCGCCGGCATGCTGCCGGGCCTCTACGACATCCAGGCGTTCCACTGCCGCGTCCGCACCGTGTTCACCCACACGGTGCCGGTCGATGCCTATCGCGGCGCCGGCCGTCCCGAGGCGGCCTACGTCGTGGAGCGCCTGGTCGACGCCTGCGCGCGCAAGCTCGGCATGACGCCGGATGCGATCCGCAAGAAGAATTTCATCCAGCCCAAGGCGCTGCCCTACAAGACCGCGACCGGCAAGATCTACGATTCCGGCGACTTCGCCGCCCACATGAAGCGCGCGATGGAAGTGGCGAACTGGAAGGAATTTCCCAAGCGAGCGAAGCTCGCGAAAAGGGCGGGCTTGGTGCGCGGCATCGGCATGGCGAGCTATGTCGAGATCTGCGGCACCATGGGCGATGAGACCGCCAATGTCCGGCTCGATCGCGATGGCGATGTCACCATCCTGATCGGCACGCAATCGAGCGGGCAGGGCCATCAGACCGCCTATGCGCAGATCGTCGCCGAGCAGTTCGGCCTGCCGCCGGAGCGCGTGCACATTCGCCAGGGCGATACCGACGAGATCAAGACCGGGCTCGGCACCGGTGGCTCGGCCTCGATCCCGACCGGCGGCGTCAGCGTCCAGCGCGCCACGCAGGATCTCGGCAACAAGCTGAAGGAGCTCGCCGCCGAAGCGCTGGAAACCAGCACGGGCGATCTCGAGATCGACAACGGCGTGATCCGCATTGCCGGCACGGATCGATCGATCGGCTTTGCCGATGTGGCCAAGCGCGCCGGCGGGGATACCGCCAAGCTCAACGGTGCCGCGACCTTCAACAGCGCCGATGGCACCTATCCGAACGGCACTCACATTGCGGAAGTCGAGATCGATCCCGCGACCGGCATCACGAAGATTGTCAACTATGTGATCGTCGACGATTTCG
>JAFAUV010000226.1 GCA_019243075.1 Bradyrhizobium sp. | reverse complement strand
GGCAAGGGAGCGCATGTCGCCACCAATCTGATGGCCAACGGCATCTGGGCCAACAGCGTGATGGCGCAGGCCAAACTCGTCGGCGCCAAATTCGCCAAGCGACGCCCGCGCGAGCAGGCGCTGAACGCGGTGACCAACCACTATAAGTGCAAGGACGGCCGCTGGCTGATCCTGTCGCTGCTCAACGAAGACCGGCAGTGGCCGACCCTGGCGCGCTGCATGGGCCGCGAGGACCTCGTCACCGACGAGCGCTTTGCGACCAAGGCCGGGCGGCATTCGCGCTCGGTCGAGCTGATCAAAATTTTCGACGAGGTGTTTGCAACCAGGGAGCTTGCCGAATGGCGCAGGATTCTCGACGGCAATGGCCTGGTGTTCGGCGTGGTTGGCATCCTCGACGATATCCCGCACGATCGGCAGATGATCGAGAACGAGGTGCTGGTGCCGTTCGAGAACGACACCATGCTGACCGTCAACAGCCCGATCTTCATCGACGGCGCCAGGAAGGTGCAGCCACGCAGGGCGCCCGGTGTGGGCGAGCATTCCGACGAAATCCTGCGCGGCGCCGGCTATGACGAAGCCGCGATCCGGAAGCTGCGGTCATCCGGCGCGGTGGCGTGACGGAGAGACGACTTGCCGCCTGCATGCGCAGGCGCCAGGGCGTGTCCTCAAAGATGCGAGACGTCACTTTTTCCTCGAGAAACGCCGGATCAGCGGTTCATCCAGGCCCAGACCAGGCCGACCACGACCACGGCGATGATGATCGCAAACGCGATCGCCCAGCCGGTGACCCGGACTGCGCTGGTGGCCTGACGTATCGCCTCGTTTTGGGCGATTTCGCGGTTGCGCTGGCGTTTCTCCTGGTCGGAAGAGCTCATCGAATGGTCTCCGCTCAAGTTCGGGCTGTGGTCACCGGCTCCAACGTAGCATCAATTGATGACGCCTGCCCGGCGCTGCCGGCAGCCACAAGCCGGCTCAGCAACAGCGCCCCCAGCGCGGCACAGAGCGCGGCGGCGGCCGCGGCCAGGAACACCGCGGACGTGCTCCATTTTCCCGCCAGCAGGACGCCGCCGACCAGGGGCCCCAGGATCGAGCCGGTGCGGCCGATGCCGAGCGCCCAGCCGACGCCGGAAGCCCGCACCGAGGTCGGATAGAAGCCCGCCGTCAGCGCATTGGCGGCAATCTGGCCGCCGACCACGCAGAAGCCGGCGGCGAAGATCGCAATCGATACCAAGGCGGCCGAGTGCCCGAGCTGGCCGATCGCGCCGACCGCGAACACCGCGCCGAAATAGACCAGCGCCAGCGCGCGGAACGAGAAGCGGTCGATCACACTGCCGAGCGCGAACGTGCCGACCACGCCGCCGACCTGCAAGAGCGATCCGATCATTGCGGCTTCTGACACCGTCGCACCGAGATCGTTGAGCACGGTCGGCAGCCAGTAGGCCAGGAAATAGACATCGAGCAGGCTCGTGAAGAACACGAGCCAGAGCAGCATCGTCACCGCGGCCCGGCCCTCGCGGAACAGATGCAGCACCGGAATGCCGGCCAGATGCGGCTCGTTCACTAGGAAGCGCGCATTGGCCGCCAGCATGGTGTTCGGGCTGACGCGCTTGAGGAGCTGCGCGATTCGATCGGTGGAATGTCCGGTCGTGGCCAGGAAGCGGACCGATTCCGGCAAGCGCCATGCCAAAGCCGGCACCATCAACAGCGGCGCGACGCCGCCAATGACGAATACCGAGCGCCAGCCGAAGCGCGGGATCAAATCCGCGGCGAGGAGGCCGCCGAGCGCCGCGCCAATCGAGAAACCGCAGAACATGACCATCACCATGGTGGCGCGGCGGCGATGCGGACTGTACTCCGAGGTGAGCGCGATCGCATTGGGCATGGCGCCGCCCAACCCGAGCCCGGTGAGGAAGCGGATGATCAGCAGCGTGGTGACATCCTGCGCGAATGCCGTGGCGAACGCGCCGACGCCGAAGGCCGCGGTCGAGAACATGATGATGCGCTTGCGCCCGACGCTGTCCGCGAGCGGTCCGAAGATCAGCGCGCCGAGCATCAGCCCGAACAGGCCGGCGCTGAACACGGGTCCGAGCGCGCCCTTGCCGAGATGCCATTCCTTGGCGAGCGCCGGCGCCACAAAGCCGATCGCCTGGGTGTCGAAACCATCGAGAAACAGCACCGCCGCGCAGGTAAGCACGAGCTTGATCTGGAAGCCGCCGACCGGCTGGCGGTCGATGAAATCGGCGAGGTCGATGGCCGGTGCGCCGCCGGTCTGCGCCTGGACGGCCGCCTTCTCGATAGGCATAAGTCCCTTCCCTGTGAAAGCGCGGTTCTTGCCCACCGCTGCCGTTTTCGGATTTTTGGTCGAGCATCGCCGGTTCGGAAAACCGCTGCACGGTTTTCCGGATCAGGCTCCAGCCTAGCGCGACCCGCTAGCGGCGCAAGGCATCCTTCGAATAACCGGCGACCCGCTTGTAGCTGTCGGACAGGGCGACCAGCTCCTCGCGGCTAATGACCTCCTCGATCGCCTTGAATGGGGTGTCTTGCGTGCGCTCGAACACTTCGCGCAGAATCGCATCCGGCGGGTTGGTGCGGTTGGTCAGCACGATGCGTGTGGTCGCTTCCAGCCGCTGTTGTTCGTAAGCCGACAGCGCCGCGGCCGGATCGGCGTATTCGAGCAGTGCGGCGGTCAGCGCCCGCGCATCGAGTATCGCCTGGCCCGCGCCGTTGGAGCCGCGCGGCACCATCGGATGCGCGGCATCACCGAGCAGGGTCACCCGGCCGAAGCTCCAGCGCGACAGCGGTTCCTGGTCGACCATCGGAAACTCCAGCACGCTGTCGGCGGCGCGGATCAAAGCGGGCACATCGCACCAGTCGAAATGCCAGTCCGAGAAGGGGCCGATGAAATCGTCGAGCGAGCCGGCGCGATTCCAGTCGCGCCGGCGGTAGTTCGGCGTCTCGATCTCGGCGACCCAGTTGATGAGCTGCAATCCGGCGCTATCCGCCGCTCGGATCGGATAGATCACCATCTTGCCATGCGACAGCCAGCCGGCGCGCACCATGCTCGCGCCGGACAGCATCGGTTTCCAGCGCGTCACGCCGCGCCACATGTTGACGCCGGAATAGCGCGGCTCGCCTTCGTCGGGATAGAATTGCCTGCGAACCGCCGAATTGATGCCGTCGCAGGCGACCGCCACACGGCCCCGCACGTCGAAGCGGTTGGCGCCGCCGGCGCCGTCCGAAAAGGTGACGGTGACGCCGGCCTCGTCCTGTTCGACCCCGAGGCAATGCCGGCCGGTGACGATGCGGTCGTGGCCGGCGCGCGAGCGGAATGCGTCGAGCAGCACCATCTGCAGGTCGCCGCGATGGATGGAGAATTGCGGATGGTCATAGCCGGCGGCGCGGCCGAGCGGCTCCTGATAAATCAACTGCCCGAATCGGTTGAAGAAGGTCGCGTCCGTGGTCTGGATCGCGACTTTCGCCAGCGCCGCTTCCAGGCCAAGCGCGGCCAATTCCCGGGCTGCATGCGGCAACAGGTTGATGCCGACGCCGACGGCGCGGATCTCGGGCACCGACTCGAAAATGCGGCAGGGGATGTTCGTGCGATGCAGCGCCAGTCCCAGCGTCAGGCCGCCGATGCCGGCGCCGACGATAATGACATCGTCCATGTTTCCATCCCTGAAAACTTGCAGAATGAAACAGTATCAGTACGCCTGCTGTCAATCTCGCGGAAACAGCGAATTCAACGCGTTTTCACAAAGCACATGCCCATCCGCGTGCTGTCGCCGGCAGTATGACAGGTGAGCCCTTCGGCGCAGGTCCAGCCTTGAAAGCTCCTGTCGTCAGCGCCAGCTTTGCCGTGTCGCAGATAGCAATGCGCGCCCCAGCCGTCCTCATATTCGGTGCCGGCGAGCTCCGCGCTGCCGCGCAATTGCGGACGGCTGGCAAAGCCGCGCGAGAAATCCGGCTCTCTGCCCTCGGCGAACGCGGTGACGATGTCGCGGCGGCGCACCTGGTCGCCGAAGAAATGCGGCGAGCCCGGCACGACCGTAGAGTTGGACGGCTTGGCCGCCATCCAGTCGACGCCGGGGAAATGGAAGCCGCCGATGCCGCGGCTTTGGTGGCAACCAGAACAGCTCACATCATTGAGCCGGCGCTCAAAGCCGCCGACCGAGCGGATGTTCTGCAAATCCACATCGAGTGCCGCGGCCTTTGCCAAGGCGAGCGCGACGTCACTGGCGCTGAAAAGCGGATGTTTCGTGCCGCCCTCGCCTTCCACCAGGCCAAAAGCCGGCTGCAGGTCCGATGGCGCAAATCCGGCCGGGGTCGATGCGATCGCCCGCTTCAGCAGAAAACGCTCCGGGATCAGCAGCGTGCCGCGATCGAGCTCGGCGAGATGGACGGGATCGAGCAGCCATGTCTTGAAGTCGCGCGCAAGGCTCGCATCACTCAGAAGCCGGTCGCGATCGATCTGGTTTTCGAGCGGCGCCTCGACGAAGGTTGCCGACCTCGGGTCATAGTCGAACACCTTCATCAGATAATCGGTGCGGAAATCGTGCGTCGGCGACTTCGGCGCATGCGCGATCTGGAGGTTGGTTTCGAGGCGGTCGATATTTTCCCGCGCGATCAGATCGAGCGCGCCGCCGGGCGCCGCCAGTTGCTCCGCAAGCTCCGCTCCGGTTGCGGTCAGGCTGCCGGCGGCCAGCCAGCGCTTTGCGATCTCGGCGCAGGCGGTGGTGAGGCCCCTGCGGTCGGAGGGCGCGGCGCCCCTCGCTTTCAGCACCACGTTCAGCGTCATCGGCAGCCGCTGCGTCGCCGCGGCCTCGCCGACCGTATTCGCATCGATCGGGGTCAGGCGATAGATCAGCCTGATCTCCCCGCATTCCTCGCCGGGCACATAGGCGCGGTCCATGCGGTTGACGATGCCGGACAGCACAAAGCGCGTGTCGGGTGAATAAAGCTGGGCGCGGTCGAAGAGCTGGAAGGCGAAGTCTGCGCCTAGCTCTGCTTTGTGTTTGGCAACGTAGCGCTCGAAATCGTCATCGAGGGCTTTCTTCACCGGCGCCATCGAGGCAAGCGCAAATAGTTGCGCACTGGTGAGCGGCATATCGGCCGACCCAGGCGACAGGATCCGCCTCAGGCCGAAGCGGCCATGATCGAGCACGCGCAACGCCAGGGGATCGATGATCGCGGTGCCGCGCTCCAGTGGCGCGTGGTCAGCGCCGCGCGCGGAAAATGCGCAACAAAAAGCCAGCAGGATCGCGGACAGTCGGGCGGCGAGGCTCATGCCCGCAGTAACACCGCGCGATTGTGTCTATTCAAGCGAAAAGCGCTTCACGCCGCGGTGAAGCGCCTTGCGTTGTCGAGCAGAAACGCGCCTTAACGCGGGACGATCAGGCCCTTGCTGGTGACGACCACCCAGCGGCCGTCCTGTTTGCGAATCGCATCGATGCGGCCGAGGCCGGGAACGACATCGCCGGCATAGACTTCGAAGGTTCCGCGGCGGTTCTCGATCAGCGCGCCGCCATAGCCGACATCGGCGAGCGCCCAGCCGTCGACGGTGGGGAGCCGAGCGACTTCGGGCTTGGGCGGGGCCGCGGGTGCGGCGGCCGCCTGCGCCGGCGCGGCAACAGGTACCGGGGGCGGCGTCACCGAGCCCGTGACTTCCTTTGATGCGGCGGCCGGCACGGCCGCGACTTGGGCCGGCACAGCCGCGACTTGCGCCGGCACGGGACCGGAGTGCGGCTCGGCGCGGAGCTTGTCCACGGCCTCGGTGAGCTTGGCGAGTTTTGCGTTAGGCTCCGCTTGCGCCTTCTCGATTCTGTCGAGGCGATCGCTGGTCTTGGTGAACTGGCTCAGGCTGGTCTTGGTGGTGTGATCGAGGCCGGCCTTGAGCGCCAGCACGTCGGAATCGATCCGCGCGATGGACGCTTCCAGCGCGCTGCTGCCGGGCGTGGTCGCGGCAGCGTCGGCGACATGGGGCAGCCCCGTGGTGGCCAGCGCGCCGCCGATGGCGCCTGCGATCGTTGCCAGCGCCAGCATCGCGGCCATCGCCGGGAAGCTGCGCTTGCTCTCAGGGTTGGTCTTGACGCCACTCTCGGGCGCGGCGCTGGAGGGCCCCTCGGTTTCGACGTTCACATCGGCATTGTGATCGCGCCAGGAGCGATCGCCGGGGGCCATGATCAGCACCTTGCCGGTGCCGCGCGGCGCGTCCTGCTTCGGAACTTCGATGCGCGGCGCTTCGACCTCGGCATCATGCTTCACCTCCTCCTTGGGCGGCGCCTCATGATCCGGCGCAACCGCGGGCGCTTGGAGCACGCTGACGGCCAGATCGGCCGCGGCTGCCGCCTCGCTCGGCATCTCGGAGGAAGAGGAAATGGTCGAACCGGCGCTGACGGAACCGGGCTCGCCATGGGTTGCTTCGGCCTGTTGTTCGCTCACGTTACAAGTCTCCAAGATAGGTTGACCATTTGGTAACTTTCATTGCTTGCCAATTCGTTACCGGCCCGGCCCATGCCGCCGCCCTTACCGAAATTTTAGGAACTTTTGCGGGGCGGATTTGGGTCGGGTTCGGGGCACGGGCGTGGCAGGCCGAACGGCGGCTCCATGCTGCCCTGCGGCAAAAGGGTTAACGGTGCTTAACCGTCGTTTGCGCGTCGGCATTTCCCGATTAACATGAAGGCCCACCAGCCGGAAGGCAGGGCCGCCATGGCGATCGAGAAGTGCATCAACGAGTATGGCGTCGGCGACGTCATCTTCGAGGAAGGCTCGACGGGGCGCGAGCTCTTTGTCGTGCTGGACGGTCAGGTCGAGATCGCCAAAGTCAATGGCGGCAACAAGACCGTCATCGTTGCGCTTGGCAAGGGCGAGTTCTTCGGCGAGATGGCCGTGATTGACGGCTCCTCGCGCTCCGCCACCGCGATCGCGGCTTCGTCCGGCACCCGGGTGATGCGGATCAACCACGCCCGCTTCGTCTATCTCGTGAGCCAGCAGCCGGCCTTCGCGCTGATGATCATGGACGCGCTGAGCAAGCGCTTGCGGGCCTCGAACGATCGCACCTTCAAGGCGGCAGCGAACCTATGAGCGACCGCCGCCCCTCGCCTTTCAAGACCCTGCTCGAAATCGAGGTCTGCACCCTGATCCAGGCGGCGCCCGACGTCTACCAGGTCCGGTTCAAGAACCGCGCGGCGAACGCTTATCTCGTGAAAGGCTCCAGGCGCACGATCATGATCGACGTCGGCCTCTCGAGCAATTATCCGCATCTCCTCACCTGCCTGAAGCATGTCGGCGTCACGCCCGAGATGATCGACATGGTCGTACTCTCGCACGAGCATCTGGACCATATCGGCGCGGCCTATCATTTCGAGGGCCGCACCTACATCGCCGCGCACCGGCTTGCCGCCAACAAGATCATGCTGCGTGACGACTTCTCCATGCTGCGCAAGATGTTCAACGAGCCGAACGTGCCGATCAACATCGACATCTGGCTCGAAGAAGGCAACGTGATCGACCTCGGCAACTTCCGCCTCGACGTGTTCTACACGCCCGGGCACACCTCGGCCTGCATCACGCTGTTCGACGCCGAGAAGGGCCTGCTCTTTGCCGCCGATACGTTGATGCCTGGCGGCGTGATGGGCGGCGTGTTCGGCTCGGGCTCGATCGCCGACTACATCCAGTCGCTGGAGAAGCTGAAGGGCCTCAACTCGAAGATCTTGTTGTCGGGCCACGGCCGCCTTTCCGACACGCCGCAGGAGGACGTGCGGATCGCAATCCAGCGCTCGCACGGACTGCTCGCCGACACTGCGCAGCTCTTCGACGCGCTCGACGCCCGCTCCAATTTCGAGCCGATCATGCAGTCGGTGCGCGACCTCAACAAACTGGACGATTAGCTGGCGCGTCATTGCCGCCGACTTGTCCGCCGCAGCTCGAAGCGCGAAGGTCGCCCCCGGATTTGCGGCGTTCACAGGAGGAACGGCAAGATCATTTTCGTGCGCCGCATGTAGTCGGGATACTGTCGGGGAAACTGCTCGCACATCAATTCCTCCTCGCGCCGAGCGCTGTAGACAAAATAGGGAGCGAACAGAATGAGCATCGGCGCCCAGATCGGGTTCTCGCCGATCGCAGAGCCCAGCATGGCGAGAATGATCCCGGTGTAGATCGGATGGCGGACAAATGCATAGGGCCCGCCGGTGACCAGCTCCGGCTGTTCTTTCCGCGACATCGGCATGCCCCAATTGCGGCCGAGATAGACGCGGGCGAAAATGGCAAGGCCGATGCCCAGCAGGACCAAGGTCGTGCCGATCGCGCCGAGGAGGATGCTGTGCGCCTGATAGGCGAGCACGGCGCGCAACGCGCGGCCTGCGCCGGCGACATGAAATACGGCAAGCACCAGAACGACAATGCCACCGCGCACAAGGCTTTGCTTCCACCAGGCGCTCGTCCCCAGGCTGCGCTTGGCGCCGAGCGCCGAGACTCCCCAATAGACGATGAAGACAAGCCAAAGTGCCGGGATGATCTTCTGAAAGATCGTCATGGCAAGAAAAGGTCCACGGAGGCGGGTTGTTCCGGAACAAAGACTACATCACCGCCGGCCGATCCGGCAGGCCGTCCGCTGGCGCGCCCTCGGACAGTCCCGGCGCAGCGGTGGAAAGAACGGCGCTGTCGTCAAGAGATTGTTGCCGCGTGTCGGCCTTCGTTGCGTGGCTACAGCACCACCGGGGCGTCGGGCAGCTCGTTGCGCGGGCGGCCGGGCGGGAAATGTTTCGCCAGCTCGCCCGAGACTGCCTCAATTCCCTTGATCACGCCGGCCTCGAAGCAGCCGTGCCTGAAATCGGCTTCCATGTCGCGGCAGATGTTCTGCCAACCCTCGGCCCCGACCCTGGCGTCGATGCCGCGGTCGGCGATGATCTCGACCTTGCGGTCGGCGAGCAGGAGATAGACCAGGACGCCGTTGTTATGCGCGGTGTCCCAGATGCGCAAATGCGAAAAGACATCGAGCGCGCGCCAGCGCGCCGGCTGATCGTGGAGCAGCGGCGCGCCATCGAGCGCACCCTCCACCACGAAGCGGACCTGGCCCGAATGCGTGGTTTCGCCTGCCTTGATCGCCGCTTCGATATTCGCCAGCACATTGGGCGGAAAGCTCCGCCGCACCCGCCAACGGTGATCGAGAAGATGCCTTGCAATGCGCCCGATCCCCATGCCTCACCAGCTCCCCGAGGCGCCGCCCCCGCCAAAACTGCCGCCCCCGCCGCCGCCATCGCTGTCGCTCGAACGCGAGCCGCCGCTCCAGCCGCCTCCGCCGGACCAACCGCCGGAAAAAGAGCCACCATAACCGCGGGGGCTCAGGCCCAGCGATGCAGTCCCGCCGACGATGAGGACGAGCAGGAACGCCACACCTCCCATCACCAGGCCTGCGGCCAGCGACCCTGCGACGAGCGAGCCTATCACGGCGAAAACGCCGCCAGCCACCGCGGCACCCAGCAAGCGGCCGAATACCGCACGCATGAAGCCGCCGATCATGAGGCCGCCAACCAGAATGAAGGGCCAGAACGACGCCAGGTCGTTCAAGTCGACATCCTGCCCGTGCGACGCTTCGGGCTTCGGCGCAGGCAGCGGCTCGCCATCGATGACGCCGATCATGCGCGTCAGGCCGGCGCTGATGCCGCCGGCAAAGTCGCCCTGCTTGAAGCGCGGCGCGATCACCTCATCGATGATCCGCCGCGCCGTGACGTCGGTCAACGCGCCTTCGAGGCCGTAGCCGACCTCGATGCGCAGCTTGTGGTCGTTCTTGGCGATGACGAGCAGCGCGCCGTCATCGATCTTCCTGCGACCGATCTTCCAGCCTTCCGCGACGCGGATCGAATATTGCTCGATGGTTTCCGGCTGCGTCGTGGGCACGATCAGGATCGCGATCTGGCTGCCCTTGCGCTGTTCGAAGCTGCGAATCCGCTGGTTCAGTGCATCGATGTCGCCGGCAGTCAGTGTGTTGGTCTGGTCGACGACGCGGCCGGCGAGCTGCGGCACGGCGACCTCGGCCAGCGCCGGCTGTGCCCGGCACAGGAACAGCGCAAGCAGGATCGTTGCTATCGTACTCGCTGCAATTGAGGTGAAGAAGGCAACGGCGCGCTCGTCGCCCGCCCGCGGGGAGCGGCCGCCGCGCGAAGCGCGGGTGGGAAGGGCCGTCCGCGCACCGCGCTCCTGGAGATAGCCCCTCGCCCCGCGAAAGACGGGGTAAGGGGGCGCGCTTTCGACGCGGCCGCAATCGAAACTCGTCTTGCCGGCAATCATTCAGTTCTTCGCAGGCGCCGGGTTGAAATCGACCTTGGGCGCGGTCGAGATTTCCTTCTCGTTATCGACCGTGAAATTCGGCTTCTCCTTGTAGCCGAAAGCCATCGCTGTCAGATTGGTCGGAAAGGAGCGGATGGTAACGTTATAATCCTGCACCGATTTGATGTAGCGGTTGCGAGCCACCGTGATGCGGTTCTCGGTGCCTTCGAGCTGCGACATCAGGTCGTGGAACAGCGCGTCCGATTTGAGCTGCGGATAGTTTTCGGTGACGACGAGAAGCTTTTGCAGCGCGCTGGTGAGCTCGCCCTGCGCCTGCGTGAATTTCTGGAACGCCGCGGGATCGTTCAGCACCTCGGGCGTCGCCTGGATGCTGCCGACCCTGGCGCGCGCGTTGGTGACGCCGAGCAGCACGTCCTTTTCCTGCTGTGCGAAGCCCTTCACGGAGTTGACGAGGTTCGGCACCAGGTCGGCGCGGCGCTGGTACTGATTGACGACTTCCGACCAGTTCGCCTTGACCTGCTCGTCATTGGTCTGAATGGCGTTGTAGCCGCAATTGGTGAGGCTCAAACTGGCCAGAGTGGCCAGCACGGTCAGAAATCGGCGCATCAAAAATCTCCCGTTGCGGTTCGGGCCGTGAACCTATCAGAACCGTCCTGTCAGGTAAGCAGGGAAAGCCGCATGGCGCGGCCGAGTTTGCTTTTAAGCGGCTGCCATCTTCTTCGCGTCCTGGATCGCCTTCCAGACCTTTTGCGGGGTCAGCGGCGTTGGCAGCTGCGCGATACCGAACTCGGCGAGCGCGTCCATCACGCCATTGGTGATGCAGGGCGGGCCGCCGATCGCCCCAGACTCGCCGCAGCCCTTGGCGCCGAGCGGGTTGGTCTTGCAGGGCGCCGAGCCGTCGAGCGTCACCTCGATCGGCGGAATGTCCTCGGCGCGAGGGATGCAGTAGTCCTGATAAGTGGCCGTGAGCAGCTGCCCCTCGGCATCGTAGGCGACGCCCTCGTAGAGCGCCTGCCCGATGCCCTGCGCCACGCCGCCATGCACCTGGCCGGCCACCAGCATCGGATTGACGGCGACGCCGACAGCGTCGACCGTCGTGTAGCGCACCACGCGGGTGAGGCCTGTTTCCGGATCGATCTCGACCTCGCAAATATGCGTGCCGTTCGGCCAGCTCGGACCGTCGACCTCGCCCTCGCTGTCGACCGACAGCTTTGCGCCATGCTCCTTCTTCGCGATCTCGAACAGGCTGATGCGGCGGTCGGTGCCGACCACGGTCAGCATGCCCTCGGCATATTCGATGTCCTCGACCGAGGCCTCCAGGATGTGGGAGGCCTTTTCGCGCGCCCTTTCGATGAGATCGTTGGCGGACACGGCGACCGCCGTGCCGCCGACGAACAGCGAGCGCGAGCCGACGCTGCCGAATCCGGTGGCGAGATCGGTGTCGCCCTGCACGACGTCGATCCTGTCCAGGGGAATGCCGAGACTGTCCGACACCATCTGGGTATAGGTCGTCTGCAGCCCCTGCCCCATGGCCATGGTGCCGGAATGCAGGATCACGCGACCTTCCGCAGTGGCATGCAGCGAGACCCTTTCGTTATGCGCGCGGCCGCCGGTCCATTCGATGTAGCTGGTCAGCCCGCGGCCATAGAGCAGGCCCTTCTTCTTCGCCGCGCGCCTGCGCGCGTTGAAGCCGTCCCAATCCGCAAGTTTCGAGGCGCGGTCCAGCATGTGGGCGAAGGCGCCGGAATCGTAGACCTGCCCGACCGCATTGGTGTAGGGCAGTTGCGCCGGCTTGATATAGTTGGCCATGCGGATCGCGCGCGGATCCATGCCGATCTGGCGCGCGGCAGCGTCCATCAGCCGCTCGACGATGAACACCGCTTCAGGCCGGCCCGCGCCGCGATAGGCGCCGACCGGTGCGGTGTTGGTCATGACCGACTTCACCTCGAAATGCACCAGGGGCAGATCGTAGACGCCGGTCTGAACGAAGGGACCGAGCACCAGCGGAATGATGTTGCCGGTGCCGGAGGAATAGGCGCCGGTGCCGCCGATGGAGCGCACGCGATAGGCCAGCACGCGGCCTTTTTCATCCAGCGCGAATTCGCCGGTCGAGGTGAGATCGCGGCCGTGGGTGCCGCCGACGAACTCGTCAGTGCGATCGCCGCGCCAGCGGATCTTCCTGTTCAGCTTGGTCGCGGCATAGGCGACGAGGCCGTCCTCGGGATAGAGGCTGGTCTTCTGGCCGAAACCGCCGCCGATGTCGCCAACCAGGATGCGCACGCTTTCCTTTGGCCGCTTCAGGATGGATTCGGCAAGGAGGTCGCGCGTCGAGCCTGGAGTCTGCGACTGCACATGCAGCAGCAGGCGTCCGGTTTTGTGCTCGATCTCCGCGATGGCGGAGCGCGGCTCCATGGCGGAAGGAATGAGCCGCTGGCTGACCAGCTCAAGCTTGATCTTGTGCGGAGCTTTCGCGAAGGCCTCGTCCACCTTGGCGGCGTCCCCATAGCTCATGGCGGCGACAATGTTGTCAGGGGCGTCGGGCCAGACGATGGGCGCGCCGGGCTTGATCGCTTCCAGCGCGTCGACCACCGAGGGCAATACCTCATAGTCGACCTCGATCGCTTCCGCCGCCGTCTGTGCCAGCACGCGCGAGGTCGCCACGACAGCCGCGACCGGTTCGCCTGCAAAGCGCACGACCTCGTGCGCGAGCAGCCGTCGTGGCGGCACCGTCATCGGCGAGCCATCCGGCCGCTTGAAGATCGCAAGCGTCGGCAGCGTGCCGATGTCGTCCCTGATCAGATCGGCGCCGGTAAACACCGCCTCGACGCCTTCCATCTCGGCCGCCGCCTTGGTTTCGATCGACCTGATCTTGGCATGCGCATGCGGCGAGCGCAGCACGTGCAGCCACAGCGCGCCGTCTGCCGGCTGGTCATCGATGAACCGTCCTTTTCCGGTGAGCAGCCGCTGGTCTTCCAACCGCTTGAGCGGCTGTCCCGCGCCAAAACGCATGTTGCCGGGAAGAATGTTCATCTGCTTGTCCTTCGCCTCGCTTGCCTGGAATTGGGCGGGTTTTAGCGGGTTTTCCGGCCGACACAACCGCGGCTGTGATTCCGGGATGAGCGCGGCGCATGCTCGTTGATGACGCGAAAAAGAGGTGCAGCCGCGTGCCGCTATCCAACATCCTCGAGCACCGCCTCGACCGCCCTGCGCTGCTCGGCGGTAAGCGCACCCTGCGGCGAGACGGGATCGCCGACCTCGTAGCCCTGGATCGATAGCCCAGCCTTGATGCAGGCGGCGAGGTTGAAGCGGGCGAAGGCCTCGTTGACGCGCCACAATTTCCGCTGAAGCGTCATCGCCTCTTCCCAGCGCTGGCGCTTGCAGAGGTTGTAGAGCGCAACGCTCTGCCTGGGGATGATGCATGCAGGGCCCGCCATCCAGCCGACGCCCCCGATCAGCATCACCGCGGCAGGGATATGAGCCGAGGCCGAGAATACTTTGATGTCCCCACCGCAGCTATTCATGATCGAGAGCAGCCGGCCGGTATTGGTGGAAGCGTCCTTGATATAGCCGATGCGCGGATGGCTCGCGAGCCGCGCGATTACCTCCAGCGTCAGGTCGGAGCGCTGGAATTGCGGGTTGGTGTAGATCACGACGGGAATGTCCACCGCATCCGCAATGCTGCGGAAGTAGGCCTCGACCTGCGCGTCCGAGAGCGGAAAATACGCTTCAAGAATTGCCAGGATTCCGTCGGCGCCGAGCTTTTGGTAGGCTTTGGCATGCGCCACTGCGTCCGCCGTCGAGGTCGAGACCACGCCGGCAACAACGGGCACGCGCTTTTGCGCGGCTTCGATCGTGGTGCGGACCACGGCGGTGCGCTGCCCGGCATCGAGATAGGCGAACTCGCCGGTCGAGCCGAGCGGCGTCAGCCCATGTACGCCGGACTTGATGAGATCATCGCAGAGCTTCGCCAGCACGCTTTCGCGGATATGCCCGGCCGCATCGATGGGCGAGACGAGATAGGGGAAGACGCCGTGGAAATCGGACATGACGGCCACTGATATAGCGGGCCGGACCTGTCCTTCGCAAGCATCCGGCGGGCGGGAAAGAAACGGCTCACAGCACAGGAGCATCGACTGTGAGCCGTCTCCAGGATCAAAAGCCGTAGGCGGGCACCGCGACAACCGGCGCACCATAGACGACCGGAGCACCATAATAGTACGGGCCGTAGCCATAGCCATAGCTGCTGGCGGCAACGGCAGCAGCGGTCGCGACCGCCGCAACAGCGGCGGCAGTACCGCGATGCAGGTGCAGGCCGCGGGCTTCGGCAGGCGCACTCGCGGTCGCCGCAATCGCAGCGATGGTCGCCACGGTCACAACAAGGTTTTTCATCGAAATCATCCTTTCCGTCAGGGGCACGGATCTCGGGGATCGCATCCGTGATGGAAACCCTACGCGCAGCGGTCGCACCGATATGTGCCCGGCGTCACATTGGCTGCAGGACTCGAACGCCGCGGGCCGGCCGGAAACGCTAGAATTTCAAGCTGTCGAACTTGTAGGCTGCCTGCACAAAGGCGCCATAGCGCTCGGCGCGGACCGGTAGGGTCTGGCAGGGACAGCCCAAGCTGAAGCTGTTCGACTGGGCGTTGGCCCACATGGCCCAGTAACGGCCGCCGGCGCCGATATTGAAGCCGCTGGCGAAGGCGTAGGACAGAATCGCCTCCAGCTGCATGCCCTGGCCGTTGCCGGTTTCGGGCGAGGTTTGATTGGCGACGTCGAAGCGCTGCCAGTGAATGTCGGTGCCGCGGAACGCCACGAACGGCAGCCAGGCAGCATCCGCGGTGAGCTTCAGATCATTCCAGATCGAGACCACGCCGTTGACGCCTACGCGCATCGAGTACCAGTTGTCGTCTTCGGTGATACCAAGGACGGAATTGGCAAATGCGGGAACACAATCCGAATAGGAATTGGCGATCTGAGCGCAACCATAGGCTTGCTTGTTCTCGCGGTAATAGTTGAAGCCGACAAAGGCGCCGACATTGGCACTCGGTCCGCGAAACATCGAATAGCCGATGTCGAAGGTGCCATAGGCGAGATCGCCCTTCGTGGTCGCCTGCGTGTTCGAATAGGGAATGCTGTAGAAGGAGTCGCCGATGTTGAAATCCTCGTCGTGCTGGTTGCCCGACAGGATTGCTCCGCCGCCGCCAAGGCCCTTCACAAAGATATTCGAAGCGGTGTCGATGCGGCCGAACACCTCGCCGGTCGCCGCCGTCGAGCCATAGGTGAGGCGCGAGACAAGCAGGTTCGAGGGCGATGGAGCCGCGCCGACGCCGAGATCTTTCTGGAAGCTGCCGGACGAATACCAGACGCGGCCACCAACCTCGATTTCCGCATCCGGAATATAGGCACCGCGCAGCGACGTGGACGGCTCCCAGCGCGCAAACATGTCCTCACCGACCTTGTAGTTCAGGCCAACTTTGACGGTCTGCACGTTCTGACTCATGCTCGCGATGCCGCCGGGCGTTTGCGCGTAGCTGCCAGTGAACGGCGGGAACGTCTGAACATAGCTCGCCGGTGTCGTCACACCGAGGTCGCCGAACTTCGCATAGTCGTATTCCAGCCGCAGCGACCAGGCCGGCGTCAGTGCGCGATCGATGCCGGCGCCCACGGTCCATCCCCAGCGCATTCCGTCGAAGGCGGTCGTCACGGGCGAGAGAAGTCCATTGGTCGTGACGTCGACGCGGTCGTCGAGCCAGGCGAGACCGCCTTTGACGTAAACGACGTTGCGTCCGTGCGGGCCGAATGCATAGCCGAGCCGCGCGGTCATGCTGCCCATGGCATCGGGCAGGACGCGGCAGTTCGCGGCTATGAGATAGGGGGATGAGCCGAGGCAGGTCGCCGATCCGGCCGAACCAATGGCGCTCGCATCCGCCTCGGCGCCGACCACAAAGGCGGTATTCGGAATCTGCCAGTTATAGCCAACCTGCACGCCGCCGAGCACGCCGGTGGTTCTCACGTTGTTGCCGTAGATGGCCGGACCGGCGGGATCGGTTATTTGCGAATTGCCGAAAAAGGCGCCGAATTGACCGCCGATATAGAGGCCGGTCCAGGACCACGCCACCATCTGCATCGGCGGCCCCATCGGCATGTCCGCCGCTTGCGCCACCCCGCCACCCAAACCGAGAGCGATAGCCGCCGCCAGAAGCTTTTTCACGATACGACCCGAGCTTGTTACCGGTGCGAAGCGTCCACCAAGATCGTTGGAAATGCTTAAGAAAGGCTGAGCTTTGAGGTTTGGGTAACCATAAATCTTAAGCCGGCGTTTGCCATGACGGTCTCGGGGGCGCCGCGAGTGAACGACTTCGTTAACCTTAATTCTTGGAATTCGGTTCACGCTTTCCCTTCATGATGGCGCCGCTTGGTCGGCGGCCCAAGCGCCACATGGCTGCAACCCGCAGTGAAATGAGCGCGACGACGAGGCCGGATCCGCCGATGCATGACAGTTTTGCGAAGGCTTGGCGGATCGCGCACCGCCTTGCATTGGCCTTGCCGCTGCTCGCCAGCCTCGCCGCTTGCGCACCGGCACCCGCGCCCGACGCGGCTCAGGCGGCCGCGCCGGCCGATGCCGAATGGCAGGAACCCAAGCTTTGCCGGCCCGATTCCGCCCTGCTGGTGCCGCAAAGCGCGCCGGACTGCGTGTTCGGCCGGCCCGACCTGAAGACGCTCGATCCCGAGCAATGGGCGCGGCTCAAGGTCGAATATGAGCGGCAATGCTATCAGCGCGCCGAGAGGGCCGTCCGCGAGCGGCTGCGGCAGCTCCAGCTCGCGGCCAGATGCGAGGGCGCAACCATCCTGCGTTGACCCTGCGCAGAGACCGTTCCCGCCTGCGTCGGTCATCTTTTCGCCGCCCTGGGGCGGGATTATCCACAGCATCAGCGCAAGGTTCTCCTCAGCAAATTCGGCGGGATTTGAAGGGAGAGGGTAAGAGTAGCGCGAGTCCGCCTATGGAGACGCTGTACGATTTGCTCGGCGCGCTGCCCCGCGACGACGCAGAGGAGTTGAGAGCCGCGTTCCGCCGCGCCGTCAAGGGGGCCCATCCCGACCTCAACCCCGGCGATCCCGACGCCGGCCAGAAATTCAGGGAGATCGTGCGCGCCAATGAAATCCTCACCGATGAGGATCAGCGCGCCGCCTACGATCATCTGCTCGACCTCGCCCACAAGGAACAGAACCGCGAGGCCGGCGCCAAGGTGATGCACAAGGTCGCCACCAGCGTGATCGCCCTGATCGTCACGGCAGGCTTGAGCGGTGGCGGCTATCTCATGTTCCTGCGCGAACCGGCGCTGGCGGACACTCTGAAACGTTTCGCCGAGGTCGCGACCGCACGGCCGGCCGATTTCGCCAGATTGCAGCTGCCGGCCGCAGCAAGGCCGCAGCCGATCGCCATGGCGGCAGCCCGGGCGGGAGCAACGACGGACGCCGCTCCGCCGCAGGATGCCGCAGCGCCGGCCGCCAAGCAGGAGATGGCGGCGAACGTCGCCTCCGAGGTGATGGTGCCGATCGCGGTCGCCACGGTTCCCATCACGCCGGAGCCAGAGAGCACGACGGCGACCATCGGTCCGCCGCTCGCAATCATGCCACCCGATGCGCGCACCTTTCGCGAGCGGGGCATCTCGGCCTACCGCACCGGCGATCTCGATCAGGCGATGGCCGATCTGGATCGCGCGATCCAGCTCGATCCAAAGTTCTCCGCCGCCTATGTCGATCGCGGCATTCTGCTCTACCGCCTGCAGAAGTTCGAGCGCGCCTTTGCCGATATCGCGCAGGCCAAGCGCATCGAGAAGGCCAAGAACGTCAGGTCGGCAAAAGATGGGGGCAAGGACGTGGCGAAAAAACAGAGGCCGCCGCAGACCACGATGGTACTGGGCTTGCCGCCCTTGTCCCAGCGCCACACCACGAAGCTGGAGTGAGTTATAAAGCGCGATGATTTGATTCATCGCGCATGATCTTTGCTGGAAGCCGCGGCAGGTCGGGCGCCAACGCCGCGTTGCGGGGCCGGCTCATGCGCCGGCCGCGGCGCGGCGGGGCGGCGCGTTCATGCTGACGTCTGCGGGCGCAGGCGGCGGAACCTGCATCAGGAACACCTGGCCCGAGGGCACGATCTCGACCCCGCTTTCCTGGAAGCGCCGTTTCAGGCGGCGGTTGAATTCGCGCTGCACCGGCCAGCGGCCGCCGTCCGTACAGCGGATCTGGCCGACGATGGAGGCCAGCGAACCATCGACCTTGTCGACACCCCACAGTTCGAGATCGCCGCGGATGGCGTTGCGATATTCCGGCTCGCGGCGCATCTCGGCGACGATGTCCTTCAGAATCTGTCCAGCACGGTCGGTGTCTTCCCGGTAGGCGACATTGACACTGACTGCCGCGTTGCCCTCGCCGCGGCTGGAATTGGTGATGGTGGTCACCGCGCTGAAGGGAACGATGTGCACCGAGCCGTCGCCGGCGCGCAGCCGGATGGTGCGGATCGAGACGTTCTCGACCGTTCCCGACAGGCCGGATACGCTGACGACGTCGCCGACCTGCACGGTGTTCTCCAGCAGCAGGAACAGTCCGGTGATGAGGTCCTGCACCAGCTTCTGCGAGCCGAAGCCGACGGCGATGCCGACGATGCCGGCGCCCGCGAGCAGCGGCGCGACATTGACGCCGATCTCACTCAGTGCCGTCAAGCCTACCACGGTGACGATCAGGCAGAGCAGCGCCGTGCGAAGCATCGGCCGGAAGGTGCGCAGCCGCGCCGCGCGGACATAGTGTCCTTCGCGCGCCAGCCTGTTGAGCTGCCGGTCGAGGAAGGCGTTGCTCACCTCCCAGATCGCCGCCGCCACGACGGTGGCGATGCCGATCGTCACCACCGCCGAGAGGAGCCGGCTGCCGATCTGGCCACCATAGAACCAGACGATGGCGTCGACGCCCCAGACTTCCAGCACGCCGACGAAGCCCGTGAAGCCGATCACCGACGCCACCATTCGGCGCAAGAGCGGCAGATAGCGGTTGGCGCGGGTCTCCAACCCGGGGAAGCGCTGCAGAATCTCCGGCTTGATCCTGAAGCCGCGGTCGATCAGGCCGAGCGCAACGACGGTGGCGAGCCGCGTCACCACCAACACGGCGATGGTGCCGACGAAATACCGCAACAGCAGCGAATAGCCGTTGCGGATGTTCAACGCCCACACCGCCCACAGCGCGAGATCGAGCGCAATCGCAAGATAGTGCCAGAGGCCGGCGGCATGGTTGCGCAGCCGCGCGGCGAGGCCGGTGCGGTACGCCGGCGCGCGGATGAGATCGGCGACGACACCGCGGCATTGCAGGATGATGACGACCAGGAAGAGATGCACGACCAGCATTGCCAGGCGCAATACCGTGAGATAGCCGCCGCGATGCAGGCCGAGCAACAGCGCGACATTCGCAAAGCCGATGCCGGAAACGGCGACGGCCACGATGCGCCGCGTCCAGATTTCGATGTAGGCCGCAGTCTCGGCACGTACCGGGAACAGGCCGAACGGTCCTGCCAGCGCGCGGACCAGGCAAATCAGCCCGCGTGACAGCGCATAGGCATTGACGACCGCAAGGATCACGAGCCGGGTGGTCGCAAGATCGCCAATCTCGGTGCCGAGCAGCGCGGCGGCGATGGCGACGAACACGATCACCGGCACCAGCTCGAGCAACAGACGGCCGAGCACGAACGGCAACCGCAGCAGCGCTTGCCAGGCGCGTGCAAGGCTCAGCCGTCGCTGGTGCCACTCCGGCTCGGCCGCCGCATCCGCGACCGAGGATGGCGGATCGGCCACCGCGGCGAGCGCCGATGCACGCGCCGCTTGCGGCACGCGCGCCTCCAGCGCCGCCACCGGCCGCCCGATCAGCCGGAATGCGAGAAATTCGGCGACGAATGCGCAGCCGAACACCGCAGCCAGTTTCCATGCGGTGTCGAAGAGCTGATGGGTGGCGCCGGGATCGTTGGCCATGCGCAGGAACCAGTAATAGAAGGCCTTGAAATGCGTCAGCGTGCGCGCAAGCTCCGCGATCTGGCTTGAAATGTCGCGCACCTGCTCTGACACCGTCACAAGCAGCTGTGCGCCGAGGCTGTCGGCCGTCAGCGGAATGGCGCTTGCCTTGTCTTGCGGCGCCGGCACCGCCTCGTCGGGCTGCGCCGGCGGCGATGCGCTGGCGATGGCGCGCAGCGTCTCGATCATCTGCGCGCGCCTGGCGTCGTCCTGCAGGGTCTCGAGGGCGCGTCGGGCCTGGTCCGGCGTCAGCGCAGGGCTTGTTGCGGCTGGCGGCGCCGGCGGCGCGACATTTTCCGCAAAGGCCGGGAAGGCAAAAAGCGAGCAGGCGATGAGTATCGCGGACAGGAGCTTGTGCGACACGAAGAATCCTTTGTTATGATGGCTTTGTTGTGGGCTTTGTATTGCCGCGACGTCGAGTTGATGTTGGCGCGACGATTCGGAAGGCGCGCTGCCGTCATGCCGAAGCGCTCCTTTCTCCGCGATCGTTTGTCGGAAGTTTGCCAGCGAGGCGGCAATGTTTTGGCAATTGCGGCTTTCGGTTAAGCAAGGAGGCACAGCTTCACCTTCTCGCGGCATGATCTGCCCGAGCTATGTCGCCCCGAGAAAGCACGAGGGCGCAGGGAAGGCCGGATGCACGCCGCACCCATGGCCCGCCTGCAACAAGGAAAGCAGGCGGCAGTCACCACAGGTACGCCGGAACAGCCGGCCTTCCCTGCGCGAGTGGTGTTAACGGCTGCTCCGCGCTCTCCTCGGTGTCCGGGCTTGTTAGCCACCGTCCCCCCGGGGCTCTTGACCCCGGGCGTTGACGCCAGCGTCGGGGCGTCAGGACCACGCGTCTTTGCCGTCCGCCTCGGCCGGCGCTCGTCTGGCGCAGCCCAGGCGTCCATCGCATCCCGCACCCCACGTCCGTGACGATCGCGAAGCGCCCCTCTGACGGGTGCGGGACGGCGCGCAAGCTACAACCGATTCGATCTTCTGATAAAGCGAAATATTTTTCGCGCCGAGGGTTGACAGGAATTCGGAAAAACAGCGCGACGGGCAAATCGGTTGCTCGCCAAAGGGGACCGTGCGGTCCGCTGCCAAAGCGATATCACCGCTCCTCTTCGCCGTGCTGTCGAAGCAGTTCGAGCAGGCGCTTGCGCATGATCATTCCGGGACGATCGGAAGGCATGTGCATTTCGATCTTCCGGTTCATGTCGACGATGGCATCCGGATCGGTGGATTCGAGCATCTCGCGATCCTCGGCGATGATCGCGGCGTCCCAGTCGATCAGTTCCTGCGTCGAGCAGTCGGCCTCGGTGTCGTTGCGGAACAGGAGCTGGACGACCTGGATCTGGCTGTCAGAGATCGGCGTGGCGCAGTTGAAGATGATGTGGCGGATGCCGGAGGGATATTCCATGTCGAGGCGCCGGCAGAACGGCATGAACCATTTGTTGCGCTGGTGCCGTTTGGTCGTCGGCTCGGTCGTGCCCGTGATCCTGCAGGCGCCCGGCGGATTGCGCACGGTGATGATCGTCTCCGCATCGAAACCGTCATCGGTCTCGGTGATCTCGTACTTCTCGGGCTTCGGCTGATTGATGTCGCCGAAGGTGCCCTTGTGCACGAAGGCGAAATGGGCGTTGTCGAACGAGTTCTCCATCAGCCGAAGTGCAGCCGTGTTCCATTTGTCGTAGAACTGGTTGATGCGGCGATAGCCGGGCATGTCCTCCTCGGGAATTGCGGGGATGTCGCTCAATGGCTCATCCAGCGCGACCCAGACATAGCCGTAGCGGGTCTTGGCGCGGAACGAGCGCGCCTTGGCATCGGGCACCGGCTGCTCGAACGGAAATTGCGGGATCATCACCAGCCTGCCGTCGCGGTCATATTCCCAGCCGTGATAGCCGCAGACGATATTGCCCTTGTTGCACCAGCCCTTGGACAGCCTAGCGGTCCGGTGACAGCAGCGATCCTCGAGCGCGGCCGGTTCGCCCTCGGCGTCGAGAAACAGCACGATCGGCTGCCCCAGAAGCGTGAACGGCTTCGGGCCGTCCCTGAGATGCTCGAGCGGCATCATCGCATACCAGAAACGGCGCAGCACGGGTTGCTTGGTGCTCAGCATGATATTCCTCCGCGGCTTTCAGGCTGCCAGGCGCGTCACGACGCGCGCGGCATCCGCTTTGAGCTTTTGCAGGTCGAGACCTGGAATGTTGCCGTCCTCGACGACGATACGGCCTCCGATCAGGAGGTAGCGCAGCTTCGCCGAGCCTCCGCAGGTCACCGGCGCGATCAAGGGATCGTGCATGCCGAAATGCCGCGGCTCGTCGAGATCAAAGATCGCGATGTCGGCCTGCTGGCCTGCCGCCAGCGTCCCGACATTGGGCATGCCGAGCACGCGCGCGCCGCCTGCCGTGGCCCAGTGCACGACCTCTTCCGCCGCCACGGCATTCGCACCCTTGACCGCGCGATGGGTGTGCCAGGCGCTGTGCATTTCGCAGAGCATGTCGGCCGCCTCGTTCGAGGCCGCGCCATCCACGCCGAGCGAGACCGCGCCGCCGAGGCGC
This sequence comes from Bradyrhizobium sp., assembly GCA_019243075.1. Taxonomy (GTDB): domain Bacteria; phylum Pseudomonadota; class Alphaproteobacteria; order Rhizobiales; family Xanthobacteraceae; genus Bradyrhizobium. The sequence goes on along the minus strand of JAFAUV010000226.1, from coordinate 5,123 downwards.
GCCATCGTGTCCGCAGGCGCCACGCCCGAGCCGAGCCGGCAGTTGGACTGCGGACAATGCGCCATGCCGGTGCCGGTGCTTGCGAGAAGCCGCACCTCGTCGTCGTCGAGATGAACCAGATGCGCGAACCACACGTCCTCGCCGAGCCAGTCATGCTCGGCCAGCCAATGCACCGGACGCTTGCCATGCACCGACAGGCAGAAATCGACATAGTCGGAGGTCTCGGAGAGGTGGCTGTGCAGCCGCACGCCCATGCGCCGGGCCGCGGCGATCACCTCGCGCAATTCGCCGGGATCGAGCGACCAGGTCGGCGTGGTCGGCGCCAGCGCCACCCGCGTCAGGCTGCTTGGCGAATGGTCATGGAAACGCTGCGCGCAGGCTTCGACCGATTGCAGCATACGGTCGAGCGTTTCGACCGGCGGCGCCGCGACCCGAGCGCCATCGACGTGGCGCGCCGTGGTGCCGCCACCGCGGCAGAACACCAGCCGAAGCCCCAGGCTCCGCGCGACCTCGAAGATCACCTGCGCCGGGTCGTACCTGAAGCTGTCGCTGAAGAGATAATGGTGGTCGGCGACCGTCGTGGTCCCCGACAGCAGGAGCTCCGCGAGCCCGATCCGGGCGGCGACCGCCAGCGCTTCCTCGTCGAATTTCGACCAGTACCGGTACGGCACCGCGCGCAACCAGCCGGCCAGCGGCAGGTCGATGCCAGCGCGCACCCCCTTGAGCACGCTCTGGAACAGATGGTGATGGGTCGAGACCAGGCCGGGATAGACCACCCCGCCACGGGCATCGAGACGCTGCTCGTCCGCCCGGGGTTCCAACGCACCGATCTCGACGATCACGTCGTCGCTAATCCGGATTTGTCCCGCGGTCCGCATCGCAGGGCCGGGTCGGCCGGTGAAGATACCGGCGGCATTGTCGATCAGCATGGCGCTCATGTTTCGACCCTGCTCTCGCTCTCGTGCCAGTTCGACAGAGCCAGTTGCGACAGCGCCACCATGGCCGCAAACAGCGCCACCCCGGTCATCGTGATCAGAAACAGGGCGGCGAACATGCGGGGAATATCCAGGGTGAAACCGGCATCCAGGATTTCGTAGGCAAGGCCGGAGGAGCGGCCGCCGGTGCCGGCGACGAACTCGGCGACAACAGCGCCGATCAGCGCAAGGCCGCTGGAGATTCGCAAGCCCCCGAAGAAATACGGCAGCGCGCCGGGGATGCGGAGCTTGACCAGGGTCTTGAAGCGGCTGGCGCGATTCATCCTGAAATAATTCGCAAGACCCGGGTCCACGCTGCGCAGGCCGAGCGTCGTGTTGGAAATGATGGGAAACAGCGCCACCAGGGTCGCGCAGATGGTGAGCGATAGCTGGGTGTTCTTCACCAGGATGATGACGAGCGGTGCGATTGCCACGACCGGCGTGACCTGCAACAGCACCGCATAGGGGAACAGGCTGACCTCGATCGCGCGGCTCTGCACGAACAGGAACGCGATCAGCGTGCCTAGGATCACCGCGGCCACGAAGGCCTGCAGCGTTACGCGCAACGTGACAAGCAGCGCGCGCAGGAGCGAGGGGCCGTTGTGCAAGAGGCTCGCAAAGATGTCGCTCGGCTTGGGAAACAGGTACACCGGAACCGAAGCCAGCCGAAAGCCGACCTCCCACAGCGTGAACAGCACGATGCCGACCGCAAGGGGCGCCGCAACCCGCACGAAGCCGTCGGATTCAAGAAGCGGCTTCACGAGGCGGCTCCCGCGGCCGACGGCAGCGATGCTTCGGCGAGCCAGGTCGACAATTCGCGGCAATAGGCTGCAAACCTCGGACTGTCGCGAAATGCCTGATCGCGCGGCTGGCCCTGGTCGATGGTCATGGTGCGGAAGATGCGTCCGGGGTTGGCGGCCATGACAATGATCCGGGTCGAGAGGAAGACGGCCTCGTAGATCGAATGCGTCACGAAGACGGTGGTCAGCTTGCGCTCCCACCACAATCTGACGAGATCGTCGTCGAGCTTGTTGCGGGTGAACTCGTCCAGCGCGCCGAACGGCTCGTCCATCAGCAGCAGATTGGGGCTCGTGACCAGCGCGCGCGCGATGGAGACGCGCATCTTCATGCCACCGGAAAGCTGGCGCGGAAAATGCCGGCTGAATGCGGACAGCCCGACCCGCGCAATCGCGTCTCGCACCAGCGGATCGGCCTTGGCTCTCGGCATGTCCGCCAGTTCGAGCGGCAGCCGCACATTGCCCTCGACCCGCGCCCACGGCATCAGGGTGGGCTCCTGAAACACGAAGGCGAGGCGCCGGCCCTCCTGCCCCACATCGGCGAAATCGCCGCGCCACCAGAGCAGGCGGCCGTCGGAGGGCTCGATCAGATTGGCGATCAGCTTGAGCAGCGTGCTCTTGCCGCAGCCCGACGGGCCGATCAGGGTCAGGAATTCGCCGTCGGCGATCGCAAGATCGATGGGTGCCAGCCCGCGCGTGCCGTTGGCAAAGACTTTTTCGGCCGACAGAACCTCCACAGCCGGCGGAGGCCCGCTGGCCACCGTCATTGGCCTTGCCTTCTCATCCAACGGTTCACCGGGCAACAGCGCGTTCATGCCGCCCTCAATTCATGATCTTCAGGTCCTTGACGAAGCGATCGTCGAACGCCTTGCGCCAATCGACCTTCGGGTCAAGCAGGCCGCCCGCGACCAGGAAATCATAGATCTGCTTGTAGCGGTCGGCGGTGATGATGCCCACCCCGAGCGTTGCCGCGTCGCCGCGGTCGATCGCCTTCATCTGCTTCATCTTCTCGACTGCAAAGGCGATCTGCCCGTCGGTCATCTTGGTGTTGTCGGCCTTGATCAGGGCGTTGGCCGGCGCCGGATCCTTCATGTAGTCGCGCCAGCCTTCGAGCGAGGCCTTGACGAAGCGGGCGACCAGGTCGGGCTTCTCGGCGATCATCTTTTCCGTGGTGACGATGGTCGAGCCGTAGGGCGGATAGCCGCCGTCGGCGAGCAGGAAGAATTTCACCTTCTCGTTCTGCTGCTCCGCCTGGTAGGGCTCGGAGGATGGATAGGCCTGCTGGGCCATGGTCTTGTCGGCGAAGAACGGCTGCAGGTTGAAGGTGTAGGGGCGGATCTGGTCGTCGGTGTAGCCATATTTGGCGCGCAGCCAGGGCCAGAACGTCACGCGCGAGGAGCCGGCGATCAGGATCGGCCGGCCCTTCAGCGCGGCGAGATCGGCGACGTCGTCATGGGTCATGATGCCCTGCAGGTCGAACTGGAAGGAGGAGGCGACGGTGACCAGCGGCAGGTTCTGCTCGCGCCCCTTGAGCACCTGGATGTCGTAGCCCATGATGAAGTCCGCGTCGCCGGCGAGCAGCAACTGCGTGCCGTTCACCTGCGGGCCGCCCATCTTGATCGTCACGTCGAGCCCGGCCTTGTCGTAGAGCCCGGTCGCCTTGGCCTGGTAGAAGCCGCCGTGCTCGGCCTGCGCAAACCAGCTGGTCAGGAACGTCACCTTGTCGGCCGCGCGCGCCGGCGCGATCGACGCGGCCAGAGCCAAGCTTCCGATCAAGGCGGTCGCCATCATGCGGAACGGATTTTTCATCGCCATGTGGATGATCCTCGTATCGCGCCGGCGGTCGCCGGCCTTCCCTGCGTGGGACTCAAGGCGCGATCGTCGACGACCGTCCTCGCTGACGCCCGGAGGATGCCCGCGCGGGCTGTCGCCTCAAAGCATTTTTATTCGAGCAATCCGTTGCCTTTTGGGCAATGCCGATTTGATGGGCAATCGCCTCGTCCAGGGGCGTTTCCACTTTTCCCGATCATGCTCTAGCATCAATCGCGGCCAAGCCGATCTGCGATCATGCGGAGAGCCTCGATCTTGCGCGCCCTGTCTCCACCCTCGATCCGACCGCCCTTTGCGCGCTACAGCCATGGCATCGCCGTGCCGGCCGGATGCAGGCTGGTCGTCACCTCGGGCCAACTCGGCGTTGCCGCGGATGAGCAGATTCCGCCTGATTGCGAAGCCCAGGCCGAGCTCTGCTTTGCCAATATCGCGGCGATCCTCGCCGAGGACCGCATGACGCTTGCCGACGTGGTGCGCCTGAATGCCTATGTGACCGGCCGCGAGCACATGCAGAGCTACATGCGCGTGCGTGACCGGCAGTTTCCGGCCACGCCGCCGGCCTCGACCCTGATGATCGTGTCCGGTTTCACCCGGCCGGAATTCGTCGTCGAAATCGAAGCCATCGCCGCCGCTCCCGCGTGACGCGGCGCTAGAGCGGAATGACGTTTCTTCGAATCGTCATCCCCCTCTATCTTTTTGTTTGAGCATGATCTTTTCGGAAAACCGCTGCACACTTTTCCGGATCATGCTCTAGACTAGAACCGGCGCATTTCCCGCCGCACCCTTGCAAGGAAACGGCTGCGCTGTTCGGCTGTGGCCACGTTCATATGATAGAGCGCGTGGTAGCGCACGCGCGCCTTGCCGCCTGTAAACCAGGGCAGATAGCGCTTGACGATCTTGCGCGGCGGATCGGCCAGCGCGATCGCCTGCCAGCGCGGCCGGCCATAGGTCGCGATGCCCGTGATGCGCTCGATATGCCTGAGCATGGGCCGGGCGCGGGCGGGATCGGAGAGATCGAGCGCGATGCCGGGGCCGAACATGCGGTCGAACCAGCCTTTCAACATCGCCGGCGGGCCGAACGACCAGGTCGGAAACTGCACCACCAGCGCATCAGCGTTCATCAGGCGCGCCACATGGCCCTCGTTGTTGCGCCGGTTGCGCTCGGGGTCGTGGTAATCGCGGCGGCGCTGCGCGGTCAGCACGGGATCAAAACCTTCGGCATAGAGATCGAGCAGATCGATCTCGTGGCCTGCTTCTCCGAGCCCGGCCAGCGCCTCCTTGCGAATGGCGGCATGGAAGCTGTCGTCGAGCGGATGGCAATATACATAGAGCACGCGCATCCCTTACTGCCTTGGGCTCACGAATAGCCTTGGGCTCACGAAGCTGCGCATCTTGCCGGGATTGAGCAGGCCGAACGGATCGACCTCCCGCTTGAAGCCGAGCTGGTCGGCATCGGCCCGCTTGTAACGGCTGCCGTCCTCGACCGTGTAGACATGGGGGTTTGCGACGTAGACCCCACGTT
>JAFAUV010000354.1 GCA_019243075.1 Bradyrhizobium sp. | reverse complement strand
ACCGCCTTCTCGATCTTCGCCTTGATACGCTCGCGCGCTTCGACGCCCTTGGCGACGATGACGATCTCGGCAAAGGCTTCGTTGGGAAGCTGCGGGTTGAGGCCGAGCCAGAACCGCGGCGATCCCTGGCCGACATAGGCGGTATAGGTGCCGATGTCCTTGTCGTCCTTGAGCAGCGTTTCGGCCTCCTTCACCGCCTTTTCGGTGACGTTGAAGGCGGTACCTTCCGGCAGCCGCAGCTGCAGGAACAGCTCGGGCCGCTCGGACAGCGGGAAGAACTGCTGCTGCACGTGGCCGAACGCCACGATCGAGGCGACGAAAATGCCGACGGTCGCAACCACCGTCTTGACGCGGTGTTCGACGCACCAGGCGATCACGCTGCGCAGCGCGCGGTAGATGCGGGTCTCGTAGATCGCATGCGGATCATGGTTCTGGTGCACCTTGATGTTGGGCAGCAGCTTGACGCCGATATAGGGCGTGAAGATCACGGCCACGAACCAGGAGGCGACCAGCGCGATCGCGACGACCCAGAAAATGCTGCCGGCATATTCGCCCACGGCGGAATTCGCAAAGCCGATCGGCAGAAAGCCGGCGGCGGTGACGAGCGTGCCGGTCAGCATCGGAAACGCCGTGGATTCCCAGGCAAAGGAAGCGGCCTTGATGCGGTCCCAGCCCTGCTCCATCTTCACCACCATCATCTCGACCGCGATGATGGCGTCATCGACGAGCAGGCCGAGCGCGATGATGAGCGCGCCGAGCGAGATGCGGTGCAGGTCGATGCCCATCGCGTCCATCACGATGAAGACGATGGCGAGCACCAGCGGCACGGAGGCTGCGACCACGAAGCCGGTGCGCCAGCCGAGCGCAAGGAAGGATACGAACAGCACGATCGCGAGCGCCTCGACAAAGGAGTGGATGAACTCGCCGACGGCGTGCTCAACCACTTTCGGCTGGTCGGCGATCAACTCGACATTGATGCCCTGCGGCACGGCCTTCATGAATCCCGCGGTGGCATCCGCCACATCCTTGCCGAGCTCGAGAATGTTGGCACCCTTGGCCGTGACCACGCCGATGCCGATCGCCGGCCTGCCTTGCTGGCGCACCTTGAAGCTCGGCGGATCGACGAAGCCATGGGTGACGGTCGCGATATCGCCGAGGCGGAACACGCGACCGTTGCTTTCGACCGGCGTTTCCGCCACCGCCCTGGCGCCGTCGAGCGCGCCGGTGACGCGGAGCGGCACGCGCTGCGAGTTGGTTTCGACCGTGCCGGCCGGCACCACGTTGTTCTGCTTGGCCAGCGAGTCGAACAGCGCCTGCGGCGTGATGCCGAGCGTGGCGAGCTTCGCATGCGAGAACTCGACGAAGATGCGCTCGTCCTGGGTGCCGTAAATATCGACCTTGGTGACGCCGGCAACCTTCAGCAGCCGCTGGCGCAGGCCTTCGGCCGCCTTCTTGAGCTGCGCATAATCGGCGCCGTCGCCGGTCATCATATAGAGGATGGAATCGACGTCGGAGAACTCGTCATTGACGACGGGACCGAGGATGCCTGCCGGCAAGTCGCCCTGCGCATCGACCAGCTTCTTGCGCAAGAGATAGAACAGGTAAGGCACCTCCTTCGGCGGCGTCGAGTCGCGGAATGTGACCTGCATCGCGGTGAAGCCCGGCTTGGAATAGGTCTGCACCTTCTCGAAATAAGGCAGCTCCTGCAGCTTCTTCTCGATGGGGTCCGCGACCTGCATCTGCATTTCTTCGGCGGTCGCACCCGGCCACAGCACCGAGACGTTCACCACCTTCACGGTGAAGAACGGGTCTTCCGCTCGACCGAGCTTTTGATAGGAGAAGAACCCGGCCACGCCGAGCGCCACGATCAGGAACATCACCAGCGCGGGATGGCTGACAGCCCAGGCGGAAAGATTGAAGCGCTTCATCGTACCCTCCAGGAGGAAATTCTCCAATTGCCTCGACCATGACAATGACGGGGCATTCAGAACGACAACGACGACACCACCCGGACCTTCTGGGATGGATCGAGCTTCTGCACGCCGAGCGCCACGACCTTGGCGCCCTCATCGACGCCGCCGCTGATGACGACGTCGCCGCTCTCATAGGCCTTCACGGTGACGGGCTTGAGCGAGACGTCGCCCGCATCGTCGACGACATAGAAGGACGGCTTGTCGCCGGCGTTATAGAGCGCCGACAGCGGCAGGCGCGCCACGCGCGCAGTCTTCTGATCGCACAGCGTGAGCGTGGCGGTCATCCCAAGCTCGACATTGTCGCCGGCGCCGGGCAGCGAGAATTTGGCGAGATAGGTCCGGGTGGCGGGATCGGCGCTCGGCGAAATCTCGCGGAGCTTCGCCTCATATTTCCGGTTCGGCTCCGACCATAGCGTCACCGTGGCGGACCCGGTCTTGGCGCGATCCACCAAAGTCTCGGGGATTGCGACCACCGCTTCCTTCTCGGCAAAACGTGCGACCCGAATCGCGGTCTGGCCCGCGGCAACCACCTGGCCCGGCTCGACCAGAGTCGCAGTCACGACGCCGCGGGCATCGGCCAGCAGCGTCGCATAAGAGAGAGAGTTTTTCGTGAGATCCACCGAGCGCTCGGCGCGGTTCAGCCGCGCGCGGGCTTCGTCGGCGGCGGCCTTGGCCGAATCGAGCGCCGCATCGGTGGTCCAGCCCTTCGCCTTGAGGTCCTTGGCGCGGGTCTCGGCGGCAACCGCCTGCGCCACCACGCCGGTCGCGGCGGTGAACTCGGCGACCGCCTGCTCGGCCTGCAGCTTCAGATCGATTTCATCGAGAGTGGCGAGCGGCTGTCCGACTTCCACGGTCTGGCCGACCTCGACCAGGCGCTTGGCCACCTTGCCGGGGACCCGAAAGCCCATATCGGCCTCGATCCGAGGGCGCACCGTGCCGACAAAGCTACGCGCGGGCGTCTCGGCCTCGTAATGGGCGGTTGCAACGAGAACCGGGCGCGACGGGACTGGCTTCTCCGCGACCTTCTCATTGCAACCGGCCAGCGCGATCGCCACAAAAGCCAGCGATGCACCGGCTAAAAGCCTGAAATAGTTCGACAAAATCGGGCGCACCAACATCCGACACTCCTCTCGCTGAACAATGAGGGTAGTGTCGAATGTTTAGTGATAAAAGTCAATAATCGTCAGTAGTCATGATTTCGTGAACGTTAACTTCCACTCAGCGGCTTTTCTTTCGCGGCGCCTTCTTGGCACCTCCGCGCTTCGCCGTCCTCGGGCTGGTTTTTGTCGCTGATTTCCCGGCGGCTGCCCTTGACCGCTCTCGGACAGATCCTCGAGCGAGCTTGCGCGCTGGCTTTTTCGCCGATTTGCTGGCCGCAGATTTTCCCGTCGCTCTGGCGCGTCGCTTGGCCGGCTTCTTCGCGGTGCGCCTCTTGGTTCGCGCTGGCCGCGTCGCGATCACCGGCAGAAGCGGATCGGACACCAGGCCTTCGGCCGCAAACGGCATATAGGCCGCGCCGGTCTCATCCACCCGCGGCGGCTCTTCCGGCTTCAGCGCCTGCGAGGCACTATCGGCGAGGCCTTTCATGGTCTCGGTGAATTTGTCCAGGATCGATTTGTCTTTGGCCATGACGGCTCCCGCACCGGTTGTCAAAATCAACCGAGATCGGGCGCGCGGGTTCCACACGCAAGACGCGCGACGTTCATCCGCCCAACTGGAAGCGCTCGAACCGCTGCAGCTCTTCCTCGATGCGCCGCTTCAGGCGAGCCCGCTCCTCGCCCCTCGCCCTCTTGCCGTGGCCGACCCAATTCCACTTCTGCATCAGGAGCTTTCGGTTCTGCCGGTCGGTCTTCAGATCGAGCGCGGCGACGATGTCCTCGCCGACCAGCACGGGCAGCGCGAAATAGCCGAACTTGCGTTGCGGCTTCGGCACATAGGCCTCGAAACGATGTTCGTAATCGAAGAAAAGATGCGTGCGCTTGCGCTGGATGATCAGGGGATCGAAGGGCGAGAGGATATGCACGAGTTCCGACGCCTCGCCCGCTTGCGCGAGCGCTTCCGGCGCGGCCCAATGCTCCTGCTTGCCGGCACCTTCGAGCGCGACCGGCACCAGTTCGCCACGCCGCACCCGCTGCAGGATGAGGCGCGCGACGTGCTGCTTGCGCGGCGCGTCGAGATGGCAGATCGAATCCAGCGACACCACGCCCTGCGAGCGCAGCCCACGGTCGAGGAGATAGGCGGTGTTCTCGGCGGCTGAGGCCGCCTTGGGCAACTTGTCCCAGCCGAAATGCCGCTCCGTCAACTCGTAGGTCTTGAGCATGCCGTTGCGCTCGGAGATCGTGACCGCGCCGGTATAGAAGGCTAGCTGCAGCGCGCGCTTGGACGGCTTGCGGCTCGCCCACAAATGCTCCTTCTCCGTCAGCACGTCATCCTCGATGTCGCGGATGGTCAACGCGCCCGCTCGCAGGAGCCGCATCACCTTGCGGGTGTCGGCCGGTTGCACCGAGGTGAACCAGCGATGGCCCTCGCGCCTGTGCAGCTTCATGTCGGCCATGAAGAAACGGAAATCCCTTGCGGCGACATAGGACAGCGCATGCGTCCAGTATTCGAACACGCTCTTGTCGACGCTCTGGGCCTGGCGCAGATCGGCGCGACGATAATCGGGGATGCGGGTATAGAGAATGTGGTGATGGCTGCGCTCGATCACGTTGATGGTGTCGATCTGCACATAGCCGAGATGGGCAACCGCCTCGGCGACCGCATTTGCGCCGGCGCCGAAGGGGGCGGGCGTGTCGAGCCGTTGCGCGCGAAGCCAGATGCGCCTGGCTTGACTTTGCGTCAGGGGATGAAGTGGAACGGCGCGGGACATCACCCGCCAATCTAGCCGGATTCGCTCATCCAGGAAAAACGCGCAAAGAAAAAGCCGCGCTGGCTTTGGCAGCGGCGCGGCAAGGAAGGAAAATTTCGCCCGAGTTGGTCTTACTTCATCATCGCGGCCTTCTGCGCCTTCATGTAGTGCCGGCAAGCGCTGCCCATCTTGCCGTTGCTCATGTCCGTGTTGGCCATGCCCATTTCCTTGTTGGCGGCCATTTTGCCGGGGCCATCCGGCATCGTCATCATCATGTTGGAGGAGGTGGTCATATTGGCGCTGGTGCACTTCATCATCGCCGCAGAAACGGGCGAAACGGCGAAGGCGGTGAACGCGGCGGCAGCGATCAAAGTTTTCATCCTTGGATCTCCCAGAGAAACGGAAACCAGCATGATGCTGGCCAACGAGATACGCATTCTCTACCGCGAAGGTTTCCAGGAGAAGACAATTCTTTGCTGCGGCGCAACGATCCTCGCCAACCCTTTGCCATCGGGGAATCGCGAGCAGGCTCCAAGCAATCAAGCGGCGCGGGCTGCGTCTGCCGACTTCACTGAGATTTAGGCTTGGCTGGTAGGCTGCCGGTGGCGATCTCGGGATCGCAGGAGGCCGGCCCCCGCACCGGCGCCTCGCAGCGATAAACATGGCCGGTCAGTCGGTCGATCAGCCAGGCGCTCTCTTCGGTCGGGCCTTCGAAACCGAAGTATCGGGTCCCGAGCGCCGTCACCAGCGTCGAGAGCAGGATCGCCGCCGCGATCAAGGCCGCACCGATCAGGATCGGCATCGAGTTGATGGAAATCGGTCGGTCCGGTGAGCCGGCACGATACCCCTGGTACTCGTTTTGTCGCTTGACTGACGGAATCACGGCCTCTGTTTGGCTTTTCTTCTTGGCTTTTTTTTTCTTCTCTGGAATCGCGTTCTAGGTGCGTATCTGGCCGATTTGTTGTTCGCAGGTCGGCGCTGACGCGACCGCTTTAAGTCGCCGGTCAGACGGTGGAACGAAACAGCCCGGCGAAAAAGGCGCGCCGTGCAGGTCGCCTTTCGCCCTGCTGGAAATGCCCCAGGGGCTTAGCGGCGGAACAGCCCACCCATCATGCCGCCGAAGAAGGCCCCGGGACCGCCGGCGCGATAATAGTGCCGGCCGCCGCTGTAATGGTGACGCGCGTGCGAAGCGGATTGATCGTCGGAGGCAGACGGAGTTGAGGCGTCCTCGTCGGGCGCGCGGCTCGCCAGATTCTCCGACAACAGGGCGGTGTGCTGGGCCTTGTTGAGGAAACCGGTGCTGCGATAGCCGCGGGCGGCCTGCCAGCGCTTGATCACATTGCGCGTCTCGTCGTCGAACTTGCCGGTGACGTGCACGTCGAAGCCGAGCTTGGTCAGGCGGCGCTGCACGTCGCGGCGCGCGCCGCGGCCGAACCCGATCTGGTCCTCGGCGACCTGGTCGGCCTCATCGTCGAGCGAGGAGGCATCGGCGGTCAGGTTGCGCGTCGCCTTCGTGCCGGTGTCATCGCCCTGCAGCTTGGCGATGCGGGTGAGCGCGAGCGGCTTGAAGGCGCCGTTCGGATAGTTGGTGATATAGGCGTTGAGCTCCTCGACCTTGTTGGAGTCCTTAACCGACCGCCAGAACTCGAGCTCCATGTCCGAGGCGGGCGCGGCCGGCATGTCGGCCTTTGTGCCGTCGATCTTCGTGCCATCGGCCTTGGCACCATCAGCCTTGGTGCCATCAGGCTTGGCCTCGGCGGGAAGCGAAGCCGGGTTGAGATAGACGCTGCCGGTCAGGTCGGTGTGGCCCCAGGGCATCTGGTTCTTGTTGGTCTCCTCGTTGACCTGGGCGCGCACCCTGGTCATCGCCTGCTGGATCTCGATGCCGGGCCGGGTGATGTTGGCGACCAGCGCCCGGGTAAACGGGCTGTTGGTGCCCTTGTCGCCGTCGAGCGCGGTCTGGCCGGGACTGGTTGCGAACGCGATCAACGTGCCTTGGCCGGTATTCATCGCGGCAAGGCCGGAGTCGACGGTCAGGCCGCGGCTCAGTTTCGCCGAACGCATCCTCGCCGCAAACGGATTGTCACGGCAGGCGTCCAGGAACACCAGCTTCACCTTGGCGTCCTGCATGGTCTGGTCCAGCGTGGTGTCCACGTTGATCGTCGCACCGAGCTTGACATCCGCCTCGCTCTTCAGATCGGCATCGATCGGCAGCAGATAGTTCGTGCCGCCCATCGCGATGCCGTGACCGGCATAGTAGAACACGGCGATATCGGCGCCTTCAGCCTTGTGGCCGAACTCGAGCAGCTTCTCCGTCATCTTGTCGCGGGTCAGGTTGTAGCCTTCGACAACGTCGAAGCCGACATTGCGCAGCGTGCTCGCCATGGTCTTGGCATCCGCCGGTGGGTTCGGCAATGGCGGCACATTCTTGTAGGTGCCGTTGCCGACCACGAAGGCGACACGCTTGTCGGCAAGCGCGGCCTCGGCACTGAACAACAGCGTCGCGAAGGATAAGGCTGCAATCCAGAAGCGCATGTTGGTCTCCCCTTTGTCCCGAAATCCGCTGGAGCCGCCCGCATCGGGGCCGATCTGTCGGGGACAATCTGGTCCCTGGCGCGCGCCCCGACTGTGACCGGCATCACGCAGGACGGACCGAAATCGAACCGGCCAGCTTGGGCTGGCGACGTGACCGGCCCTCGACCGCTAAGCCGAAAGTAGCGAGCGGGCGTGCCAGCTTGTTCTGGACAGCTCGGAGCCGGAGCGGGACTCTAGGTCCTGGCGATCCGGCTATTTTTCCTGTGACGTACATCACATCCAGCGGTTCGAACCGGTCCTATGTTCCCTGCATCCGATCGCCATCAGGCGTGCAACGCTAAGGAATACGACAATGACCAGTTTCGTCAGGTTTTTCGGACTTAAGACGATTACATTCGGCGTCGCGCTGTCGATGACCGCGGGCCTGGCATTCGCCGGCGACAACAATCCCTCCACGACTACGATCGTGAATTCGTTGAAGGGACCGCCGCTGACCCGCAGCCTGTCGTTCGACCCCCAGCGGGCCGCCGACAACAGCTTCATCAACAGCATGCGCAATCGCGCGACCCGCTCGCTGTCGATGGATGAGCGCAACCAGCTCGACACGATCGCGAGCAATCGGCCGAAGATCGATCTCGAAATCAATTTCGACTACAACTCGGCTTCGATCAGCCAGGGTTCGATGTCGGCCGTTCAGCATCTCGGCGAAGCGCTGTCCGACCCGCAACTGAAGGGAGCGACCTTCATCGTTTCGGGTCACACCGATGGCATCGGCGGCGACGCGTTCAACCAGGACCTGTCCGAACGCCGCGCCGACACCATCAAGCGCTATCTGGTGGACCACTATCATGTCGCGGCCAGCGACCTCGTCGCCGTCGGCTATGGCAAGACCCGACTAAAGGACGCGGAGAATCCGACCGATCCGATCAACCGCCGCGTTCAGGTGGTCAATACCGAAGCCACCAACACCGCTTCCAAGCAGTAGGATTGTTCGCCTTGGGATCCGCCTGCCGCTCCCGGCAGGCGGATTTTTGGCGGGCGATATTCACCTCAGAAAAAAGGATGATTGCGATGCCGATCGAGCTCAAGAGCCTTGCCGCCGCAGCGCTGATGTTCGCCGCATTGAACAGCCCCTCTCATGCCGAAGATGCTCCCGCCGCGCCTCCGACCCCCGCGGCCCCGCCGGCCGATACCACGCAAGGCGATACCAGACCCGCCCCGAGCGACGTGCCGCGCCCATCGATCACGGCCAAATCGACCGATACCACGGCGCCCGACGCCGCAGGCGAGCCCGCGCCGCGCCATCGCCGGCACTATGCGCATCGCTACTATCGCCATTATGCGTTCTGGGAGCCGTTCCCGATCTATCTCCCGCACCTCTACCACAACCGCATTGTGTGGAATCGGGTGTTCTGGTTTCATTTCTGATACCGGCCGGTCAGGATACAACAGGTGTCGCCGATGCGCGCCAGACGGTCGCGCATCAATGCCTGTCGAGCAGATCGCGGATCTTCGCCGCCAGCATGCCCTGCGACAACGGCTTTTGCAGCAGCGATACGCCCGCATCGAGCCGGCCCTGATGCACGACGGCGTTGCGGGAATAGCCGGTGATGAACAGCACCTTCAGCTCGGGCTGACGGTTCTGCATCTCATGGGCCAACTGACGGCCGTTCATCCCGGGCATCACGATGTCGGTCAGGAGCAGGTCGACGCGCCCCGGGCTGGATTCGACCAGGGCCAGCGCCGCAGCGCCGTCGGGGGCTTCCCGCACCCGATAATTCAGATCGCGCAGCGTTTCGACGAGATAGGAGCGGACATCGTCCTCGTCCTCGACCACCAGGATGGTCTCGCTGCCGCGGCTGCCGACCACGGGAAGGTCCTCGCTCTCCTTCGCTGCCGACGGATCGGACTGGGCGCGCGGCAGATAGACCTTCACCGTGGTGCCGTGACCAACCTCGCTGTAGATCTTGATGTGGCCGCCGGACTGTTTGACGAAACCATAGACCTGGCTGAGCCCGAGCCCCGTGCCCTGCCCCGGCTCCTTGGTGGTGAAGAAGGGATCGAAGGCCTTCTCCTGGGTCTCGCGCGACATGCCGCGGCCGGTGTCGCTGACGGCGATGAGGACATATTGGCCGACCGGAATCGCGGCGTTCTGCTGCGAGTAGCTCTCGTCGATGAAGGTGTTGCTGGTTTCGATGGTCAGTTTGCCCTTGCCGCCCATGGCATCCTTGGCGTTGACGACGAGATTGAGGATCGCCGCCTCCATCTGGCTCGGATCGACCTCGACCTGCCACAGCCCCGCCCCGCCGACGATCTCCAGCTCGATCGTTTCCCCGAGCGTGCGCTGGAAGAAGTCCGCCATGCCGCCGATCAACGGATTAACGTTGGTGACATGGGGATCGAGCGGCTGGCGTCGCGCGAAGGCAAGCAACCGCTGCGTCAGCATGGCCGCGCGCTGCGCGCCGCTCGATGCCCGGGCGATGGCCCGCGTCAGCCGTTCGCGCGCATTCTCGCCCTCATCCTTCATGCTGCGGTCGGCGATTTCCAGATTGCCGGTGATGATGGTGAGCAGGTTGTTGAAGTCATGGGCGACGCCGCCGGTGAGCTGGCCGATGGCATCCATCTTCTGCGTATGACGCAACATCGATTCGGCCTCGCGCCGCTGCGAGGCCTCCTGCTCGAGCGCGAGCTCGGCCGCACGAAGCTGGGAAGGCGACGGCAACGCCAGTACTTTGGGCAATAGCGGCCACATCATCACGGCGGTGACGACGGAGACAAGCGCGGTCAGCGCCTTGATCAGCCCCTCGATGCCGTAGACCGGCACCCACAATGTGACGATCGACAGCACATGCGTAAAGCCGCAGGCCGTGATGAAGAGCGCAAACGCCCAGAAGATCCAGCCGAAGTCGACGTCGCGCCGCCGTGACACGAAGATCGACAAGGCTACGGGAATGGAAAAATAGGAAGCCGCGATCACGGCGTCCGAGACCACATGCAGCCAGATCAGCTCGGGTTCCCACAAAAGGCAAATGCCGTGCGGCGACAGTGTGGACGAATCAAGTAAGCGTTCGAAAAAAGCCCACATGCCGGTCATTCCCCGTTCAAAGTCGCGATTCGAGCTTGCCGCGCAGGGCCACGTTGACCAGTGCCGCGAAAAGCGTCAAGCGACCGGGGGCGCAGGGAACAGGAACCGAAAGGCTGTTGGTCAAATCCAGTTTTGGAAAACCATCAAGCGATTGAACGTCGCCATCGAAGTCCCGACAAACGCCGCCGAAATAGGCAGCATGGCGGCAAAACCCGCCGCTGCCAGCCCCACGAATGCCCATAGCAGCCAGTGCGGAACCCGCTCGCGGCGGAGCGCATAGACCAGCGCCAGGCTCGCGATGGTTGCCGACGGCAGATAGTAGTAGATGAAGCCGAGGGCGCGCGGCAGCAGCGCCCAGGCGAGATAGGGCCCGAGATAAAACGCCAGAACGAGGAAGGCGTCGCAGCGGCGGGCGGCCACGAAATCGCGCAAGGCCATCAGCAACGCGAGCAGCGCCGACCACAGCACCACCGGGTTGCCGAGAAAGACCACAGCCGCGATGCTGCCGTTGCCGAGGTCCTCGAACAGAAACCAGACCGGGCGCACCAGCAGCGGCCAGGACGGCCACGAGCTCATGTAAGTATGGCCCGCGATCGCGGTCGTGGTGTTGTCGGCAAAGATTCGCCGCTGCGCCTCGATCACCTCGGCCGGCGCAAGTCCATAGAGCGCGACGAAGCTCGCAAGATAGCCGACGGCCGGCAGCAGCACAAAGCAAATCGCGAAATGATACGCCCTGGCGTCGCGCCAGAGGTCGGGGCGGTACCAGTCGGACTCCCGTGCGTCGGCAAATTGCGTGCGCCAGCCCTGCATCAGCCTGATCACCGCGACGATCAGGATCGAAGTGGCGAGCGGAAACAGGCCGCTCCATTTGCACGCGGCGGAGCAGCCGAAAGCCAGTCCCGCCAGTGCAAAGCAGCGTTGCGGGCGCGATCGGCGGAAGCCGAACAGGAAGGCCGCAATTCCGAACAGCGTGAAGGTGAGCGCGAAAATATCGAGCATGGCCGTGCGCGCCATCACGAACAGCATTTGATTGAAGAAGGCGATCAAGGCGGCCGCGACCGCGGCAGACCGACTTGCAAACAAGGCAAGGCCACAGAGATAGATAGCGACAATGGCAAACGCGCCGAACAGCGTGCCCGGATAGCGCCAGCCCAGCGGATTGTCGCCGAGCATGTGGATGGAGAACGCGATGATCTGCTTCGCCAGCGGCGGATGCATCGGATTAAGCACCGGAGATGACATCACCGGCTCGAGCATCTGCCGCGCCGCAGGCACGTAGTGCACTTCGTCGAAGACGAATTTGTCCGGCGTGGCGATGCCTATCAGCAACGCTGCATGTGCGGCCAGAAAGAGGATGACGCAAATGAGGCCGTTCCGGCCTGCCGAACTCCGAACCGAAGGTGATTGAGGCGTGGTTTTCAAAGCGTCGAAGCCGTCTCGATCCAAAGCGATGTCGATGCGATTTTTTCTGTCCATTACATTGATCGGATACCGACTTCGCAACCCTTAGCGCATCGGGAGCGGCAGAGAAAAGCCCGTGATGAAGATGGCCTTCACAAGCGTACGATCCGATACAATGGAAGAGCGTCGGGGGGTCGTGAATCATCGCCCCCACGTGCATTGGCGCTCGCCGGCAACCCTCGGCGCCGCCTCGACCGCATTCTCGGGAATCTCGCCGGATTATTTCTTGTCGTTGACGGCGCGCGCCAACTGCAGTGCGCCGTCCATGCTCGCATAGTTCGCGATCGCGATGCCGCGTGGCTTGCACGGCGCCCGCCCCCGGCCACAACATCGTGACCGGGCATCGCGTTGCATTACGATCATCATATTGCATTATTATCATAATTCAATAAAACAGGCCTCGGGTCGCCGGAACAACAGGACTTCCATCATGTCACTGGACGAAGCGGCCGCCCCGGCTATCGGCATCGAGGTCGAGGCCGCCCCTGCACCCGCAGCTCCGAGCACCGCGCCGGCCACCGCCCGGGCCGAGGCCGACGAAAGGCTCGCGGCGCTGTTGCACGCGCCGATCCTGCCGACCCTGCTGAAGCTCGCCCTGCCTACCGTGACCGTGCTGCTGGCGCAGACCGCAGTCAACGTTGCGGAGGCCTATTATGTCGGCTTTCTCGGCACCGATGCGCTTGCCGGCGCTGCGCTGGTGTTTCCGATCTTCATGTTGATGACGATGATGTCGAATGGCGGCTTCGGCAGCGGCATCGCCTCTTCCGTCGCGCGCGCGATCGGCGCCGGCCGCCGCGAAGACGCCGATGCCGCGCTGTTTCATGCGATGGTGCTCGCGATCATCCTCGGCGCGCTGTTTACGCTCCTCGCGATCGTCGGAGGGCCGGTGCTGTACCGCGCACTGGGCGGGCGCGGCGACGCGCTTAACGCGGCGCTGAGCTATTCGAATTACCTGTTCGCGGCTGCAATTCCGGTCTGGATCGTCAACCTGCAGGCTGCCGCGCTGCGCGGCTCCGGCAACGTCCGGGTGCCGGCGCTAGTGACCCTGGTCGGCGCGATTGCCACCATTCCGGCCTCGCCAATGCTGATCTTCGGCCTCGGGCCGTTTCCCCGGCTCGGCATCAGCGGGGCCGGCCTCGCTTTCGGTCTCTATTACAGCGCGGCCATGCTGTTCCTCCTGCGCTACATGGCCTCCGGCCGTTCCGGCCTGACCTTGCACATCGTGCGGCTGCGTTGGCAACTCTTCGCCGACATCCTGAAAGTGGGCGTGCCGACGGCGGTCAACGCCGTGCTGACCAATCTCACGGTCATCCTTGTTACCGGCGCGGTCGGACTGTTCGGCACCCGCGCGCTTGCCGGCTACGGCATCTCCTCGCGGCTCGACTATATCATGATCCCGCTGCTGTTCGGCGTCAGCACGGCGACCTTGACGCTAGTGGGGGTGAACATGGGCGCAGGCCAGTTCGCGCGGGCTCGGAAGATCGCCTGGGCCAGCGGCGCTCGGCCTGATCCTGACCGGCGGGATCGGCCTCGTGGTCGCCGTGTTTCCAACGGCCTGGCTGCATCTGTTCTCCGGCGACGCAGGCGTGGTGCAGGAAGGCGTGACTTACTTGCGCATCGTTGCGCCCGCCTATGGCGCGCTCGGCTTCGGCTTTGTCGTCTCCTTTGCGGCTCAAGGCGCCGGCCGGGCGATGTGGCCGCTCGCCGCCTCGCTCGCACGCATCCTGATTGCAGCGGGAGGCAGCTGGGTCGCGGTCGCCGGGTTTGGCGCCGGCATGGCAGGGCTGGCGGCGATGGTGACGATGTCGCTTATTGCCTACGCCGCGATCTGCGCCATCATCATGCTTTCGCCCGCGGTCTGGCGGGCGGAGCGGCGCTAGCTTCCGTCATACGCTTTCTTCAGGGCGGCGATATCGAGCTTGCCCATGCCAAGCATTGCCTGCATCGCGCGTTGCGCGCCGGCGCGGTCGGCCCCGCCTAGATATTTCGGCAGCGCCGTCGGCACGATCTGCCAGGACACGCCAAAGCGATCCTTCAGCCAGCCGCAGCGCCCGGGCTCGCCGCCCTTGGCGGTCAGCGTATCCCAGAGACGATCGACCTCGGCCTGGTCGGCGCAGTCGATCTTGAACGAGACGGCGTGGGTATATTCGAAGCGCCTGCCGCCGTTCAGCGCCATGAAGCGCTGGCCGGCCAGCGCGAACTCCACCACCAGCACGGTGCCGGCCCTGCCGCCGGGACCGTCGACGCTGTTCTTCTGCACCACCTCGATTTTCGAATCCGGCAGCAGCGACACGTAGAAGTTCGCCGCTTCTTCCGCCTCGCCGTCAAACCACAGGCACGGTGTGATCTTGGACATCGGCTTGCTCCCCCGGCGAGATGTCGACCAGGCCGCAGCCATGGCCTTCCGGTCCAAGGACGAACCCCGCGGGGCGCTCCCGACATGGCCGCCGATTTTTTTTCCATCATTCGACGGCGCCATGGAAACGAGCGAGCCCGTCCTTGCGGCGCGTCCCGAACCGGCGCAGCATCATCACGTCGCCATCGGGCTCGGCATGTTCAAAAACGACCGCGCCACGTGCCAGAACAATTGCCGGTTGATCGCGAGCGTCACCGAATGGGCGGTGCCCGGCAGAATGACGAATTGGCGGTCGCCGTTCGGCAGCTTATCGAAGAACTCCTCAATGTCGGCAACGGTGGCGATCCCATCATATTCGCCGCGTACCAACAGCACCGGCGCCAGCACTCTCTCCGGCTGCACCACCGGCAGATTGGCGGTCATGTCGAGATAGGTGCCGGTCGGGACCTGGTCGCCGAACTGCAGTTCGACATCGGCCAGCGCTTCGACTGCGGCCAGATCCGAGGTGCCCGGCTTGTCGCGGGTTGCGATCGAGCGGATCATGTCGCGGTCGCGCTTGCGCATGTTGTGGGCGCGGTAATACTCGACCTGCTCGGCGCGTTTTGCCAGCGTCGGCGAGCCCGTGCCCTTGTAGGTGAAGGCTGCAAGCACCAGGCGGTTGATGCGCTCGGGCGCTGCCATCGCGTAGGCACCTGCGCGCAGCGCGCCGGAGGATTCACCGATAAAGGAACATCTGTTCTGGCCGGTCTCGCGGACGAGAACGGCGGCGGCGGCCTTCAGGTCCTCGACTCCGCTCGCGATGTCCGCGTTGCCCGAGGTGCGGCCGGACTTGCCGTAATTCTCATGGTCCATGGTCCAGCAGTCGAAGCCGTAGCGCGCGAACTCGTTCATGATGGAATATTCGCCTTTGCCCGGCACGTGCAGGTCGAACGCCCGCGAGGTCACCGACGAGCCATGGACGAAAAACACGATCGGTCGCGCCGGCTCTCCGGCCCGCGGGGCACCCAGCCGCTTGCGGAACATCCAGAGCGGCACGTCGCCCTTCCTGGCCCAATATTCACCGCTCCAGATTTCGCTGGCCTCGGCATCATCGGCCCTCGCGGGCGGCGCGGAGGTCAGGGCTCCCGCGATCAGGCCGAGGCCGGCCCCCCTGATGACGGCGCGCCGTGGCAGCGGATGGTCGGGCCTGGTCATGGTGCTCCCCCTCGATCACCTATTTTTCGGGCGATCATTTATGGTTTTCGGCCGATAAATAGACTTTAGCAGCGCCAACTCCCCTTTGAAAGCAGCGCGTACGCCGCACCGCGCCAAACACCTTCGCGCGATGTTTTTGCGGAACGGGCTGACTTGGCGTGCAACCGGGTCTAGTCTGCGCGCCGCCTCAACCGGAAGAAACCCGCAAAAAAGATCAGGGAGAAGAGCCGTGAGCAGCAATCTGACCGAAGAAGAACTGGCCGCGCTGATGCCGTCCGAATTGTGCCAGTACCGGACCCCGATCCCGACCCAGATCGTCTCCAGCGACGAATTCTATCCCGATCCTCAGAATGAACGGCAGCGCGAGGTGGAGCAGCGCCTGCTCGCGATGGCCGATGATCTCGGCGGCGCGCAGGGGCTCGATCGCCGCGGCTTCTTCAAAAGCGCGGCCGGCATGGCCGCTTCCTTCCTGGCGATGAACCAGGTCTACGGAAACCTGTTCGACGTGACACCGGCGGAAGCCGCGACCCCGGCGATGGCGCAGGAACGCGCCAACGCCTACAAAGACCAGTTCATCATGGACATGCATACGCATTTCCTGCGCGACGACACCCGCATCATGGGCTTTGTCGAAATGCGCAAGGCGGTCGGCAAGGCCGGCTGGAACAAGGAGCTCAACGATCACGAGCAGACCATCGAGGACCTCAAGTTCAACAACTACAAGAAGGAGATGTTTCTGGATTCCGACACCAAGATCGCGCTGATCTCCTCGGCACCGTCGGACATCGAGCAGGACTGGTTTCTGACCAATGAGCAGATGGCGGATGCGCGCAAGAAGATCAACGACGAAGCCGGAACGCGCCGCGTGTTCTGCCATGCCATCTTCACGCCTGGCCAGCCCGGCTGGCTCGACAAGCTCGATGCGGCGCTCGCGCTGAAGCCGGAATCCAGCAAGGGCTACACCATCGGCGACAACACCCACAAGGAGATCAGCCGGTATCCCTGGCGCATGGACGACGAGAAGGTCGCCTACAAGGGCTATGAGAAGATGGTCAAAGCGGGCATCAAGAATGTCTGCGTCCACAAGGGACTGTTCCCGCCAGGCATCGAGAAGCAATATCCGAACCTGCGCGGCTTCGCCGATGTCGCCGATGTCGGACAGGCGGCGAAGGATTGGCCGCAGCTCAACTTCATCATCTATCACTCGGCCTATCGTCACGTAGGCGGCGATCCCAAGGTGGCGCTCGCAGAATTCGAGCGCACCGGCCGCATTGCCTGG